>JASFHE010000204.1:0-9989 GCA_050123415.1 Desulfobacteraceae bacterium
CGTGCAACATTTGAGCCTATCCGTCCGAAACCGATTATTCCGATAATGGATTCACCAAGCCTTTTACCCATTATTCGTTTCCATTTATTTTCCCTCAATGCCCTGTCAGAAATGTGGACACTTCGGGACAGGCAGACCATGACACCAATAGTGAGTTCAGCTACAGCCAGTGTTACAGCATCCGGTGTATATGTGACCACTATTCCACGTCTTTTACATTCGTCCAGCGGAACCGAGTCTAGCCCGATTCCTACTCTGGAAATTATTTTTAGTTGTTTAGATTTTTCAATTAAAGGGCGAAGATCCTCGGTTCCTGCGATAATTCCATCGGCATCCAATGCCAGTTCAGCTACCTCGGATGATTGTAGTTTACGCCCCATTGGATTGACAATAAACTCCCATCCTGTTTTTTTAAGGAGTTCAATGGGTTCGGGATTAATTTCACCAAATGGTGAGGTTGATATAAATATTTTTGTCATATTTTAAGATAATATTAAAATTTATTATTTATTCTTTGATTTATAAAGGGCCTCCGCGAGCTTCCAATCATCCATGTCATCGATATCAATTGATTCCAATTTACTCATTACAAACATCTTTGGCTTAGGTCCTATCCTGTTTTTCTTTGAAGAAGAAAAAGATTTTTTACTGAATAAATAGATGTTGGAATTTTCTTCAAAAAGAGGTGAAAGATCCTGAGTTCGCAGTAATTTGTTCGGATCATGGTTAACCGGTTTCCCTGACTCCCAGAAAAATCTATTTTGTATCTTGGTGACAGAAAAAAGAGAATCAAATTGAGGGATTGAATCGAAATATTGTTTGATGGCGGTTTCTAAAGTCACTGTAGTAAGGAGAGGATTGGTACTGTGAGTTTGAAGGATATGATCTGATTCAGCGAAATTTAGATCATGTTCAATTATTTCATTCATTGGTACAAAATCACCCCTAAGTTCAACTGGTCGAATGATTATTTTTACTTTTGAAAAGAAATTTACAGCTTCTGCAGCGATTATTTCGCTATCGGTATCTACCAATATTGACTCGATATGATCTGATGACTGAAGTACTTTTGCTATATGGTGATATAGCGGTTTTCCAGCGAATATCCTGATATTCTTGTTTGGAACTCGCTCTGAATGTTCCTTTAATGGTAATAGTGCTGTTACTTTCATTTCTTTTTTCCTAATGTGACTTTTCTAGTGATAGATGCAAAAACATTACATGGAGCACCATTCGTATCCTCCACTCTTAAAGGAGAAACAATGATTTGTTTTATTTCCATTTCATTATTAATTAAAGATAAATCCATATCCTCAAGCAAGAGTATTGGGCGTGTATTATCAAGGAAGGCCTTATGGGCTTCTCTTCCTGTGGCTCTATTGGCAAAAGAGGACAGAGAAATTGAATCAAAACCAAATATTTTTATATCAGGGAAGTTCCTACGTAAGACATCAGCAAAACCAGGACTAAAACCCGGATTTTTTTCCCAGTAGATTTCTTTTTCTCTATATATTGAAAAGCCGGTCTTAATCATTAGGATATCAATATGCTCTGGGATACTGCTAAAATCAATCATGTCAGGTTTAATAACTAATCCGGGCTCAACATTTGAAATATCACAGAGAAAAGGTAAGCTAAAAATCCAGAATTCGGGAGAATAATCTGTTGAAGTTTTTCCATGGGATACAAAATGTCTCGGAAAATCTATATGGGTACCTAAGTGGTTAGATAATCTCCAATTTGATGTATTACAGGAGTCTCCTTTCTCTAAACTTTTGTTCTGTCTAATCTCTAAAGATTCTCCTCCTCCATAAGCCGGTGTTCGCTTGCTTAGAGGGTAAGAAAGATATATCCATTTGTTTTTTTCTTGAACCATATTATAGATAAACTGCGTTTCTATTACGCTTCGTTATAATAGGCTTTGAATTTATTATAAAATAATAAATATGCTTCTATTACCAAAAAATATTTTTTAATTTTTCGGACAACCTTATTATTTATATTTTTGGCTGTTTTTCACCGGATTATGCAAAGGTCTCACTGCTAAGTTGATTAGTTTTTCGCGGGTTGTTGGTTGTTTATTAAGGCGGTTCAGCTAATTCAGCCTGATGCCATATTTAAGAACTTCATTCGCCAATGGGTTTGATGGATTAAAATCGGATTCCAGAAATACGTGAGGCTCGATTTTTGTATCAAATTTTCTCCTCATTTTCATTAACTCGACTTGAGTATCAAAAGTGTCTGCTATATTTTCAAAGATCACAGCCAAATCCACATCGCTTGTAGAGTGCTGCTCTTCCTTTGCGTATGAACCAAATAGATATACCATCTTTATTTGCGGCTTTTCTTTTATGATAAAATCCACATACTCAATGATTATATGTGGAGCTTTTCCTTTATCCATTTTGTCATTACCTCTATATTGTCAATCCATTTATTGGTAAATTCCTTAGAACATTTTTTATGAAATTCCATTTTATAGTCATCGTAACGCGCTCTAATATTAAAAGTAGTTATGGTATCCAAAATATCCTTTTGATATTCAGTTAAGGATAAATGGCTATTTTCAGCCAAGCGCAGCAGATCATGAATAAATGGCGGTGTATCGGAAAGATTTTGAATATACAAAGCCTTTAGCAGTTTTTCCAGAACCAAATGTCCGATAAAGAGAGCCCAAGTATAATCACCTTTTTCAAATAAATGGATCATTGCTTGGTAATCTTTCTCAGCGCTATTAATCCAGTATGTTTTTAAATTGTTAATTTCGATTTTTTTGTCCCTACTATAGAAAAGTATCTGCTAATTATCATTTGAAAATAAAATACTAATTTTTTGTTAATTTTACAATATCCAATTGAACAACTCAAATCAGAGCCGCTATAACCTGACATTCCATTCTGTTTTTCAGTAATTCACAATATAATCGAATAACTGTAGACGCATATTTTTTTGTCCTTTGCCGCAACTTCTCTTTTCGGTCTTCAGCTTTTTCCATCCTCTTTCCTCAGGTTTCAGGTTCCCGCCCTCATCCTTTTTTTACGCACTCATCCTCTCAATAAGTATAGGCATGGCAGCCCGGTAGGGAATGCCTGTATCACTAACCTTTACTATCCCGGAACTGTTTAAAAATATCCATGTAATAGTATGGGCAAGTGGCAAGATAAATGCCCAGATCAGACCAAGGGCAGTCTGGCGGTATTGTGCGCTGATATCCCTTATGGTAAGTCTCCATGCAAGTTCACGACCTGCCAACAGGTCCCTGAACATATTGCGGACGAGTTGACGAGGGTGTTGCAATGAAGATTCAGGAGTATAGATGGTTATTTTTTGGGGGGGTGCGTTATTCATATTCACTATAATTAAGTTGCCAAAATAAACAATATTTAAATTGCAATTGAATTTTATAAAATCCTTTTATACAGCTCCGTTCTTTGAATTACATTTATGTCTCGCAGGTTTATCTATTGTCCAATCTTGGCTAAGCTCATTATATTCTTCTCTGGTTAATACGAGAACGAATCTTTCTTTTTATATATCGTTCAGTTTTTCTGCTTAATCGGTTTAAAGGACATCCAGCGTTCGCTTTATAATATACCTGTCGGCTATCCTTTCCGGATTCTAAAAAATTTGTTTTTACTGGGTTGATAAAGTTCTTTACAGGTTGCTTTGCAGTTAAGGCGGTTCAGCTAATTCAGCCTGATGCCATATTTAAGGAGATCAGACAAACACAGTTTTTGGTAGCTCAATATAGCTATCCGGCTTTTCATCCTTTCTCTGAATCGCAAAAAATTTGTTTTCAATTTTTTTTAATACCTCAGCATTGTAATAGATCATTCCGCATTTATTAAAGGATATTATCAAGAGTTAAGGTTTTAATATCTTTAACCTTTTTCAGTTCAGAATCATTTGTTAAAAAAACATCTGCACCATACATTAGTCCGATAGCAATTTGTATTGCATCAGGCGTACGGATTGAGTACTCCGCTCTTAATTTTGATGCCTTTTCAGAGATTTCATGTGAAATTTCATATGTTGTCAAACCTTCGGAATATAATAATATATCACGATATCTTTCAGCGAGTTCTTTGTTATTTGTTCTTAATGGAATGACGAGTACTTCCAACAGTGTAATAGTTGATGTTATTGCGGCTATCGAGCCTGTGTTTATACTTTCAAAGACTGGCCGTAATAAACTGATGTATTTTGGATTTTTTTCAATGAACTATATAAACGGAGCAGTATCTATACAAATCTTTTGTCCATGAATCTCATCGATTAGTCCCATGACTCTCTCTCTCTTCGAACATATTCCTGGGCGTCAATCCCTTGCCATATCTGAGCGCCCAACCCTTCAAGTTCCATGATATTTTTTTTTGTTTCTTTTTTTCTTGAAGACGTCTGTATGGCAGATGAAAGGGCTTTTATTAATTTTAATTGTTCATCAATACTCAAAGAGGTAATACCCTTAATGTAATCATTATAGGAAATTGTATTTTTATTAATATCCATTTTATTTTCACCTTTTAAAAGCTGATTATAATTAAGAACATTTTCATATTCTAAACTATTAATAGCCCTTTCTCAACCTTTTATCATATATCTATCATACTCTTTTAGCTACCAGAAGAAATCTGGAAACTGTGCCCAGTATTCGTTTTTCCTGCATGCGGTTTACTATGATCCCATTGAAACGCTCCGAGGACAGGGGACATTCTATACGGTAGATGATTTTCCAGCCTGTTTCTGATAGCATCTGATTATAATCAAACACAGTGATTCCATTCTCGGGTTTTACCCGTGATGCTGGAGTGGATTCAAAATCAATCCAGTCGGCATTCAAAAATGCCAGTTTTGTTGTAGCCTTGGAATTTTCATGGGCTAATCTGAGGAATATCTCGATAAAATGCTCGTATTGCTCTCTGCCAAGAGAGGATATTGGTGGCGTTTCAGTATCCGCTTTTTCTTTATAGGCTTTCTCTTTTTTACTGAAATAGGGCGGATCAAAAAAGATCAGATCAGGCTTTTTTGTTTTGGGCCACTTCAGGTTTTCAGGTGCCCAGTAATGGTACATAATTTCAGGACGGTCTTCCGCTGGCGCCAGATCAAACGCCTGGCATTTTCGTTCAAATAGCATGCATACGTCAGGGACAACACCGCCACCAGCCATGGGATCAAGAACAAGATCTCCCGGTTTTGTGAAATAGAACAGGGTGTGTGCAACCAGTTGCGCAGGTATCCTGCCCGGCCAGTTGTCTCCGAACCTTTCATCACATTCGTTGAAATACCACTGGTTCCACGTGCGAAGTCCCCATTCTAACTCCCTGAATTTTTCCCGGTCGGTTTTCCCTTCCAGTCGTAAGGCCCAGGCCAATGCAAGATCCATATGGTAATGCCGGGCGATATAATTCATAGCATGTCCCTGGGTGAGTAAATTGTTAATTTCGCCAAAATTTGCATTATTAACAATTTGAGCTATTCGCCCATGTGTTAAGCCGGTTAATTCGGAGATCTGCTCATGGGTCCACCCAAGGCGGCTCAGGCGCATGATGATTGTATTTCTACCGGCTTTCTGCCGTGTGCGGATATCAGAAATCCAGTTATTGACAGTCTGACGTGTAATTCCGAGTTTTTCGGAGAGGGCGGCTTCAGTCCATCTGCACTCAGGATCGGAACCTGCTATATCTCTGGCAATTCTTTTTTTATCATTTGCGCTTAACCTGTCTCCGTGGGAGATATTAGCATTTGCAGACTCGAGAAGAAGTGTGACGAAATTCTTTTCATAATCAAGGGGATTGCTATCCAGATACACTGCCGAAATCTTCTTCTCCCCGCACTCCTTGTATGCAAAAAAGCGATGGAGGCCATCAATAATCAAGGTAGCTGTCTCATCCATAGGGTAGTTATAAACCTTTTGGATGCTGATAGGCGGGAACTGAGCGCCTGCGTTCAACGCCTCGACATAGGCATCGATCGTTTTTTGGCTTTTTCCTGACCGTGGGTAGATAGATTGATCCCAGGTCAGATCGGAAATGTTGGCTTGTATATGATTGGCAGTCATATGTGAGATTAATTGATTGTACTTTTTCCCTTATCTTTATACTGCTCCGCCCTTTGAGTTACATTTATGTCTTGCAGGTATATCAATTGTCCAATCTTGATTAGTGCCCATCCAGAAACTGCCCTTTTAAACAACCTCTGCGTCAACTCAGATATAATCCTCGAAATACCTCAATGTATTCCTGCGGTTACAATCTTCGCGTTCCATTTTATGGCCCTTTCACCATATGTAATCGCGATATAAGTTTCTCCTGTTAGGAATATTAAACATCGAGGGACAGGAATATACTTCATTGGGAAACAAAACCGGTTGGCGAAGGCTAAAAAAGAAAAATATTAAAAAC
This sequence comes from Desulfobacteraceae bacterium, assembly GCA_050123415.1. Lineage (GTDB taxonomy): Bacteria > Desulfobacterota > DSM-4660 > Desulfatiglandales > HGW-15 > JAAZBV01. The sequence goes on from JASFHE010000204.1 coordinate 6,402, forward strand.
CCTCTTTATGAATACAGAGCTTAGAATAGGTGGCCTAAGACCTTTTTTATCTCATTATGAATATGATCGGTTGCATCTTTGGCCTTGAGTGCATCTTCTTTTGTATAACTGGTTGGCCAATGCACAGGATATCGAGTATCGATATAAAACCTGTTTATGAATTTGCAGTCTTCCAAAAGAACTGAAAGTGATTTATCCCTGGCCAGGCATATTTTCAGAAGGATGGGCAGATCATGTATCTTTTTAAACTCCAGGTCATGCGCTATGATAAATGACTTTAAATATTTTTCAGCAGCCTGATGAAAGTGAAAACATATTTGGGCAAAGAAAGGACTATCATTTATAACAGAAATAGCAAACTCAAAGTCTTCATCTGCCTTATGTAACCATTCTTTAACCACTATTGGATCAGCCATATAAAATGCGTCCTTCATTCAGGATATTTTTTATAAAGGGGTCTCCAAGCTTAATACGCTCTTCGAATTCTTCAGGTCGATACACTAACATATCTGCAGCAATATCTCTTTCTATTAAATCATCCAACTCCCTCATTCTGGCCAAACCTTGTGATGGCACCTCTTTTTTTATTATTAAAAAATCAAGATCATTCAACTCATCATATTCCCCACGTCCCGCTGATCCAAATAAGATTATTTTCAGGGGATTATATTTTTTTATTAGTTGATCTACTATGTTTTCGATTTCTTTTATAATTTCATTTTTTTCCATGTCCATAGAATAACATAGCCCGACTTTGTAGACAATAAGGTTTTTGATGTATTGTTAATCATATCTTTTTAGCCACCAGGAGAAATCTGGAAACGGTGCCCAGTATCCGAACCTGCTATGTCTCTGGCAATTCTTTTTTTATCATTGGCGCTCAACCTATCCCCGTGAGAAATGTTGGCATTTGCAGACTCGAGAAGAAGGGTGACGAAACTTTTTTCGTAGTCAATGGGATCATTATCAAAGTATACTGCCGTAATCTTTTTCAGTCCGCACTCTTTGTACGCAAAAAAGCGATGGAGGCTATCGATAATCAAGGTAGCTTCTTTTTTTGCCCCATCTATAGTGTAATTATAAACCTTTTGGATGCTGATAGGCGGGAACTGAGCGCCTGCGTTCAACGCCTCGACATAGGCATCGATCGTTTTTTGGCTTTTACCTGACCGCGGGTAGATAGATTGATCCCAGGTCAGATCCGTGATATTGGCCTGTGTCTGATTAGCAGTCATATGTGAGATTAATTGATTGTACTATCACATTGAACTTGTGCAGTTTTTAAGGGAACAACATTAAAAGATCAATGGATTGAACACTCATAAAAGTGGAAAAGGACTACGAAGAACTATTAGAATTGTTCAACAAGCATAATGTAAGGTACTGCATTATTGGATTAACCGAATTTATCCAGAGCAAAAAAATGTTGACCGTCTTCAGGACCGAGCAGATTTAGAGATTCTTGAAAAGGTCCTTAATCTTTAATTATTTGGTCCAGTTTTCTATCATTAAACCATAAATCCGGCTGAATTCTTTTTCATTATTTGTAACAAGTATATGGTTCAAACTCAGGGCATGTGCTGCGATCAATAAGTCATTACTCCCTATTACAGAGCCTCTTTTTTCAAGGGTGGACCTTACATCCCCGTAGACTATGGCGGCCTTTTTATCAAAGGACTTGATTTCCAGTAATTCAGCCAGTTCATTTAATTTCTTTATATTGTGTTCAACCTTGCTACTTTTTTTAGCGCCGTTCATTAATTCGGCAAATGTTATTGACGATATTGAAAGTTCTCCTACCTGAAGCCGCTCAAAATATTTTAAAACATTTTTCGGCTTTCGTTTGATGATATAAATGCATATATCGGTGTCCAGCATGAACATTAAAAGCTTTCTCTTTCCTGTACAGGCAACTGCTCTCGGCCGTTTTTCATAAAATCATCGGACAATTCAGTCAGTAGCTCATAAGCGCGTGATAAATTCTGAGGCTTTTTTTTCAGAACCACCTCGTCACCTCTTTTTAATATCTGTACCTCTGATACATCGAATTGAAAATCCTTTGGCAGCCTCACTGCCTGAGAATTTCCGCTTTTAAAAATTTTAGCTGTATCCATTGCTTATTCCTTATATTTTAAATGTATATACATTAAGTATATACGAATATGCTATTTTGTCAAGAGAGAAATATTTTTTCAAAAGAAAATGATGATAATCCGGTTATCTCAGCCACAGCAGAATAAAATATTTCCGGGGCTATACCCGAAACAGCGATATCAATATCTGAAAGCAGATGATATCCTGTCTTTTTTGCAAGCGAACCAAATACTAATACTTCTTTGGCGCCAAAATTATTCTTAAGCAAGTTAGTGCCCATCCAGAAACTAAAGTTTTTGTTCGGTAGCGGTCAGCACTCAGCGTTCAGCTTTCAGCAAAAGGCTTTTAAAATAAAGATTTAGCTGACGGCTGATAGCTGACCGCTGATAGCTCCATCCAGAACTTGTCTCTTTATGGATGGGCACTAATTAAATAATAGCTTTTTGAGGTTTTCATAAATATCGTTTCTGTCAAGAATTCCAGAGGTAAAATGCCCATTGAGATATCAATATTTATTTCTGATTCCCTGTGACGCATCAACAATACTCTGGATTTCCGTGCAAATTCCTCGATATCATTTATTCTGGGCTCAATTCCATATTCTTTTAATTTGGATAAAAATTCGGGGAGGCGGTCATCCAGATCAAGAATTACCAGATCAATATCATTGGTGTATCTGGGTCTCCCTAATAAGCTGACAGCCAATCCACCGATTATCATTCCTTTTAAAGCATTTTCCTGCAGCAGGAGACTGACACTTTCTAAGGCTGGCAATAGATGAGAGCTTTTATTTTCGGGCATTGGAAATGATCCATTTATTCTGAAGGTCTGCCCACATGTAATTACTGGGTTCTCTGCTATCAGATCAGTAAAATTGAGGGCTTTTCCGATATCCCAGATGGCGAGGGTCTGTTTGAACAGAAGCTCGAAAGATGCCTCTCTCATCTCTTTCTCTTCGACATCTTTCACCAGTCGCCATCTATCCATGTAATTTATATAATCTTTTTTAGCACTCATCTATAAATATCTTTATTTCTGCAGATTTTTCCCTAAATTGTAACTATCAGTATAGCTATGATCAAGGGTTTTATTATGCTTTTCTTTTGCCTGTTTCCCTACACAGCTCCGCCCTTTGAGTTACATCTTGTGGCATGACTCATAAACAAAAAAGGGTGTTCTGAACTTGGCAGGTCTATAACTGCCAGACTATTCAGCTTATTTCTTCTTTGCTTCCCAGATCAACAGCTTTGGCCGGTTTTCCAGCCTGGGCTTAAGCTCATTATATTCTTCTCTGGTTAATACAAGAGAACGAATCTTTCTTTTTATATATCGTTCAGTTTTTTTGCTCAAATCGTTTAAATGATATTCGTCAATGTTTCCAACCAGAAGAAGGTCCATAATGCCGGTATCCTTACCCTGGGCATAGTCATCCAGCAGAAAGGCCAGTTCCAGGTCGCCTAACCTGGTTACAATACTGTCTATTACCTGGTCCAG
>JASFHE010000205.1:0-9989 GCA_050123415.1 Desulfobacteraceae bacterium
ATACTCGATGAACTTTTCGCATACACCATAACCGGAGATGGAAGCGAAAAGACAGCCAGCATGACAAAGATCCCTATCATTTGTAAAAAACGGAATCTGTGCATATGATTTACCTCCTTTTAAATCATTATAATGTTTTATCACAAGGGATAAAAATATATCTTTTATATAGAAATGAAGTTTAGAAAATTTACTGAATTGTGTCAATGGCATGTCAAATATGAATTTTACTCAGGTGTCATGAGATGACAATCGGTAGATGCCATAACAATACTATATAAAACATAACCGTGGAGCGCATAAATATTTATTTTTTACGCGCTACCACGGTTATTTATTTGTTACTACTGATACCAAATTCATCAGCAAGCTGATTGATTTTAAAGCTTTCTGCTGACAACTGATAGCTGACGGCTGAACGCTCCATCCGGAAATTGTCAATTTCCGGATGGAAATTACCTAACGCCAGTCATCGATCTTGATGCTGCGGCTGTAGCGGAAACCGCCTGCGCTCCAGTAGTTATTGTTTGTTCCACCGGTAACAATAACAGGTATCTGTTCCATATTGCCAAAACCACCAAAAGCAGGCATTTTAGGCATGGGTTTCTTTGCAGCCGGTGCATCGCCGGATTCCGGTTTTGCCTTAGGAGGGCCAAAACCTCCAAACGCCGGAGCCGGCGGGGTAATATATTTCTCCAGGTCCGCTATGGTATTGTAATTCTGTTTCACAAAATCAGCGATTGGAGGGCTCAGAACAAAGCATGTCCCGAATAACATTCCCTGTTGTGCCGTAATATTTTTCATAATCTCGGGGTAGTTCATCTCTTTACCCCAGGCATTTGCAGCCCAGTTTGCCGCGGAAAGAATACCCCAGCCTGTAAAGAGGCTGACTACGTTCTCACCCTTTTCAAAACCTCTGCGAACGGAGAAAGGTTTGAATGAAGATTTTTCTTCATTCTCGGCAATGACTATGTTGATTAGGTTTCCATGGTTTCCGATAACGCCCATGTAGGTTGTGCCAACTTTACCACAGTTTCCAAGGTTGATTGATGCAAGGCTGTATGCCCTTCCGATGGTCGTATTTGCATGAGCAAAAGGCCCAACCGCACCAACACCATAATTCAAACCGATCTCATCGCGTATATTTCCATTGATGACCAGCATACTCATAAACCCATTATCTGAAATAGAAATAGCTTCCATTGCCATGCCGGGAACATTATCTTCTGCAGGAGGGGCTCCTGGCACCTGCATTGGAGGAGATCCGGACAGGATTGCCAGGAGTATCGGCATATATTCGGGTTTACAGCCGGCCATAACAGCGTTAACAGCAACGTCTTTTACTGTATAGGTCCAGAATTCGAAGTAATGCCCTGTATTGGTGGGTGACATCCTGCCGATGACTTCATCCGGATCATGACTGGTGCCCATCAGCATTTCTTCAACTCTTTCCCTGGTGGGAAGGACGACAGGCAGAAAATCAGTAAATCTTTTGTCAAGGAATAATTTATCCAGTTCTTCAGGGATTCCTGTAAAGGTCTCAGGACCTCTGTCTCTCTTTATTTCACCTGTCTTTTTTTCTTCAGCGGTTAGAGGCTTTGTAAATTTTTCAACGATTTCCTGCATTACAGGACGTCCGGAGATCGGATTATTACCGTTTATTACATCTTTTCGTAACTGCTCCCTGGTTTTTGCCCAGACGGGACCCAGTATCCATTGAGTCCTTATTCCGGGCATACCGCACTGTAACGCCTTATCCGTCTCCTGCTCATAGAATTCGGAAAGAACAATAGCAACAGAAGGGATTCCCATATTTGCTTCAAAATTGATTGAGTGCTCGACAACTGCCGGCGCGCACTGGCTTCAATGACCCAGGCCGATGACAATTGCATCCGACTTTTCCTTCATCTCTGCCCATAGTTGCGGGTCCTCGGCCTCAAAACCCATGCCGCCTTTTCTTTTATAAAGGACATTGGTCCCGGGGTAGTTTGCCTTAAACCAGTCCACCATTTCATTTAGAAGGTTGTCCCCTCCGATAAAACCGTCATCAACAAAATAGATGGTCTTTCCGTCAAGGGTATCAAGACGGGGTGCCATTTTTTTCAGTTTAATATTTGGCGGATGGCCAAGTGGGGTCAGCACAGTTATTTTTTCTTTAGCCGATGCTGCCTGAACCTGAAAGCTTAAGAAAAGTCCCATGCAAAGTGCTGCAATAAAAGCAGTCGATATCCTTTTTTTCATACTAAAACCTCCATAAAAAATTAGTTGATTCTCCGGTAACTCTTGAATTATTAATAGAGAATATTATTCTAGCAGCCGGGCTTTGTCAATGGGCATTTTCAATGTGTATTTAGGTAATTTTGGACAAATTTATCATTTTTATGTTATTTATGGCCATATCATGATATTATCTCTTTGAAGATGGCAAAGACAATTATATAGTAAATCCCCTTATCCGAAATATTTTTGGCAGAATATAAACAACATATCATTAAAGGAGTTGTATTATGCGATCACTTTTACAAATGAGTATGACGTTGATGTTATTATTAATGATGACGTCCTGTGCGACCACGAAAATTACGATACCTGAAAAATATTCGCTGGATAGCCAGCTGGAACGCGTAGACAAAGTGGCAGATATCAGGGTAGGGAGATCTCAGCCGGCCATTACGGAGTTTATCGAATCCTTTGAAGATGCACAAACTGTGATGGCCAGGCGTGACACAGTGACTTATAGCGAGTCTCAAAATCAGTGGATAAAAGTGGACGAACAATCATTCATGCTGCGCGGTCCCAATAGCTACTACCTGCTTGTTTTGCATGCTCGTGCACTTGGTTTAATGTCTACCGATACTATAAGCTTCAGGCTTCTAACAAATGTTATTCAGGCAGGAGCGGACTTTCTCGACCTGGGAGGGATAAGGTATTTGATTGAAAGAATTTACAAGATTGACAGCACTCAGCAGATGCTCTCCATCAAAAGTCAACTAACAAAAAAACAGGATAATGAATAGAAAAGCGATTTATTAAAATCTGTATTATAGTGACTCTTCGCTGCCTGAGGATATCCGCTTAATCTGTTTTTCTATTGTATTGAGTAATTCCTGCGGCCGGATAGGCTTGTTGGTATAATCATCCATTATTAGAAATCTTTTCCCGCGAATATCAGGAGGAGACTCCGGTTGCTTTTCGACGCTGTCGAGCTGTTTGTCAAACCGGGCAGTAAACCGGAAAGCAGAATCAACACCCGGTTTGCCTGTAACTCCGATTTCTCCATCCATAAATTCCGCGAGTCTCTTTGAAATGCCTAATCCCGGACATGTTCCTCCATACATCCTGGTTGTTGAGGCGTCGGTTTGCCTGAATGATTTTTTGAGACTTCAACCCTGGAGGCGATAAAAAAATATCGATATAAACCTGCTACCAAAAATGGGGAACCTGTCGAATGTTATGCTGTACAGCCAATCAGGTTTACCAGTGGTCTTATCAAACTGAATCTGTGACAGTATTACTTGCTTTTTCGCGTAGACAATGTGAAGAAAGTGATGACGCATACAGGCTTATATCGATAACACTGGAAAAGAAATTCCGGCATCAAAATAACAAAAGGGCGAATGTAAAAAATCGCCCTTTTTATAAAAACTATTTTACGCGCTTTGCGGTCATTTCCATAGGAGGCATGCCGCCCATGCCGCCTTCCATGGTCATGGAAAGCTTAATCTCATCTCCTGATACAACGCCCTTGTAATTGATTTTCATCTCATTCGGCCCCATGCTTACCTTGATTGTAAAAGAAATATTATTCCCGTCAATTTTACCATCAAGGATCTCATTTGGCGGACCACCCATTGGGCCCTGCTGTGTTCCGGTCAGTTTTGCGCCGTCTGCCTTAAAATCAAAGGTGAATTTCATTGGGCCGCCAGGCCCGCCACCAGGACCTCCGCCGGGTCCGCCTTTAGGGGCAGCCATCTCGGCTTCCCATTTTCCGGTAATATCACCGGCGAATGACGGAATCGTAAAAAGACAAAAGGCTGCTACAAACAATACGATCATTTTCAAACGCATAATCTTTCCTCCTTCTTTTAATAATGTTAATCTGGGATCTGTCATCAAGACGGGTTTTTGAAACGGATTTGTTAATGATACTGAACAAGCATAATATTTTAGCTTCCGGTCTTTGTCAAGGTTTGTGAGTGGAAAATAGAGCAAACAGGGCATAAAAAACGAAAATATGAGCAGAAAAATAATTATTACAAAAAAAATGCCGGGTTTGGTGGATTCTTGCTGCTCATCATTTTTTATTTTATTACCCTTTTTATTCAGCCCCCGGAAACATGTCAGGTCGAGGACCTCTTCGCATACTAAATCCGGATTGTCTTGTATTTATAAAATCTTCAAATATTTTCATTTGATCTTCAGACAGTATATCCCTGGCTGATTCGATATATATGCTGTTCAGCTTTTCTTCGTTCTCAAGTCTTTCATTCATCCCGGCAGGTCCGAAGGGCCTTCCTAAAAAAGACAGCGAGTTGTCTTCTCTTTTTGTATCCGGATTAGCCTGTATTGCACTGTACATTGCAGCAACAAGTTCTTTTTCAGTATTTTTATCAAGCAGGTTATCATCTTTAAATAAATTATTATTTAAAACCGCTATCAGCATCCTTTCCGGTTCCGAATTCTGGTATTCCTTAAACGCATAAAGCTCATCCGGGGATAAGAGTGCTGATATTTTTTCATTATATTTTGAGTTTATTTCCTCAATCTGCTGCCGAAGAGTCTCCCTGTCTATCATTTCCGGGGCGAAACCTCCCCTTCTAGGAAGGTTGTTCATGATTTCAAGTCGCATTTCTGCAAGCAGGTCTATTAACTTTGACTTTTTTTCTTCAGAAAGGCCAATCTCTTCGGTTAAAGCATCATATCGAAAAGAAACGGATGATCTCAGACCATTCCTCAGGACCGGATTATTCATGATATCCGATGTGTTGTCTGCTACCCGGTTTCCAACAGGTATACTTTGCGGAGCAGCGGCTGAGTCTCTGTTTGTTTCCTTAAGGGCATCTTCCAGGTAATCCTGCCATTCCTGCATATCAGCAATCTGGGATTTCAGCCTGTCATTTTCAGCTTTATATTTTTCAACATTTTCCCGGGGAGAAAGACTATTTACTTCCCCGGTCAAAGCGTTGATACGCCTGTTCTGAATAATAACTGTTGTTACCAGCGCAAGGAAAACAATTCCTGCTGCAATCCTGGATATATACTTTATAATAGCCGATTTTGTTGCCATGCCTTCCTCCGGATATTACTTAGTGCCCATCCAAAAACTAAAGTTTTTGTTCGGCAGCTTTCTGGATGGGCACTACTTAACTTAATTGTTACATCTGAAACATAGATACTGTTGAATACGAATAAAAAAGAAATATAAAAAAATTGATATTTACAGATTAAAATCCAATAATGATCGGCAAGTTTTTTTAGATTAAGAACTCAATAGGGAAAAATCAATGAAATTTATTCAAAATTTTTTACTAATATTTACCTTTGTGTCCATTAATAATGCAGCAGCTCAATGGGTGCCGGATATAGGAAACGATATCTATAAAAATCCGATTATTTTTGCCGATTATTCCGATCCTGATCTTATAAGAGTCGGAGATGACTTCTATATGGTTACATCCAGTTTCAACTGCATGCCGGGTATTCCTGTACTGCACTCCGGAGATCTTGTGAACTGGAAGATCATAGGGCATGTTTACGGGAAACTTCCTCTGGATAAATATGACAAGCCTGTTCATGGACAAGGTTCCTGGGCCCCATCAATCCGCTATCATAACGGCTTGTTTTATGTCTACTTCTGCACCCCGCATGACGGTCTGTTCATGGCAACCGCAAAAGATCCTGCCGGCAAATGGGACCTGCATCTGGTTGAGGAAGTGGAGTTATGGGAAGATCCCTGTCCCTTCTGGGATGATGACGGCAACGCTTATCTTGTGCGCGGAAAACTTCGCGCTGATATTCTCTATATCCATCGCATGACCCGGGACGGCAAGAAGATCCTGGATAATGGTAAAATCATCTTTCATGATGTATCAAGGCAGCCAGTAATTGAAGGCCCTAAGATATTTAAAAAGGATGAATATTATTATATTCTTGCACCAGCAGGCGGGGTTCCAACCGGATGGCAGACTGTGCTCCGTTCAAAAAATATCTACGGTCCATATGAAGACAGGATTGTACTTCACCAGGGAAATACAGGTATCAACGGCCCTCACCAGGGAGGGCTTGTGGAATTAAAGTCCGGAGAATGGTGGTTTTTACATTTTCAGGACAACGGCGCCTATGGACGCATAGTGCACCTGCAGCCCGTTGAATGGAAAGACGGCTGGCCCCTGATGGGAAAAGACATTAATGAGGATGGTATCGGTGAACCTGTTTCTGAGTATAAAAAACCGGATGCAGGAAAAATATATCCTGTTACAACTCCTCAAACAACTGATGAGTTTAATGAAAAAAAACTGGGGCTCCAGTGGCAGTGGCATGCCAATCCCAAAGAAAAATGGTATTCCTTAACAGAATATCCCGGAAATATTCGTTTATTTTCGGTAAAAAATTTTACTCAAAACGGTAACCTGTGGTTTGTTCCCAATCTTTTATTGCAAAAGTTTCCTGCACCTTCCTTTACTGCCACAACAAAAATTCGTATTGAACCTGACAGGGTGAATGAAAAAACCGGGCTGGTTATAATGGGCAGGGAATGGGCCTTTTTGGCATTTTCAAAAACCGATAAAGGTCTTGAGCTCGGGATGTATACCGGATCATATTTTCAGGGAGGGGACAAAACGGAAAAGATTGAATCCATTCCCGCAGAAAAGAATAGTTGCTATCTTAAAGTAAGTGTGGATGATAATAAGATATGCACGTTTTCATACAGCTTTGATGGAAAGCTGTTTAAGACAATAGGCAAAGAGTTTACTGCTGCGCCGGGAGTATGGATTGGTGCAAAGGTAGGTATATTCAATATTAATCCAAACATCCGCGAGAGTAAGGGATATGCTGATTTTGACTGGTTTAGAGTTGAATAAAATATTTTAAGAGGGCTAGTTATGAAAACCTGCTGTTTTAGAGTGTTAGTAATCCTATCTTTATTTTTTCTGTTTTCATGCTCCAGTGAAAAACAGACTGTTGAAACAAAATACAAATTTGACTTTCAAAACCCTTCCCTTTCCAATGAAATCAGGATTAATGATTTAATAAGCCGGATGACCCTAGAAGAAAAGATTGCTCAACTCACCAATTCTTCACCGGCAGTTGAAAGACTGGGCGTGCCTGAATATGACTGGTGGAATGAGGCACTGCATGGTGTTGCCCGTGCCGGAAACGCGACTGTTTTTCCCCAGGCCATTGGACTGGCTGCAACCTGGAATACGGACCTCATACATGAAGTTGCCGATGTAATCTCAACGGAAGCACGCGCAAAGCATCACGAAGCATTAAGAAATGATGATCATGGCCAGTATAAGGGACTGACATTCTGGTCGCCGAATATAAACATTTTTCGCGATCCCAGATGGGGAAGAGGTCAGGAAACCTATGGTGAAGACCCGTATCTCACTTCACGAATTGGCGTTGCCTTTGTTATGGGTTTACAGGGAGATGATCCCAAATACATGAAGGCAGCGGCATGCGCAAAACACTTTGCTGTTCACAACGGCCCTGAACATCTGCGTCACGAATTTGATGTTAATGTAAGTGACAGGGACCTGTGGGAGACCTATCTCCCGGCTTTTGAAGCCCTTGTAAAGGAGGCAAAGGTAGAAGCGGTCATGTGTGCCTATAACCGGTATGATGGAGAGGCATGCTGCGGGAGTAACAGGCTGCTTCGCGATATACTTAAAGATCAGTGGGGTTTTGAAGGACACATAGTTTCCGATTGCGGTGCAGTGGAGGACATCTATAGAAACCATAAAATTGTTGAAACCTCTCCTGAAGCCGCAGCCCTTGCTCTAAAAAGCGGTACTGATGTAAGGTGCGGATGGGGCAAATCCGGACTGGATGATGCGGTTAAAGAAGGGCTGGTTATTGAGAAGGATATAGATAATGCTCTAAGACGTTTATTAAATACACGTTTTAAACTGGGAATGTTTGATCCTCCGGAGATGGTGCCCTATGCACAGATACCCTATGAAAAGAATAACGCCTCCGAGCATGGCAGGCTGGCGCTGGAGACTGCAAGACAATCCATTGTTCTGCTAAAAAATGAAAACTCGCTTTTGCCTTTATCAAAGAGCCTGAAAAAGGTAGCTGTTATCGGGCCAAATGCCGATGATTATGATGTCCTGCTTGGTAATTACAACGGTATCCCCATAGAGTATTCCACTGTACTCACAGGAATTAAAAAAGTTCTCCCTGAGACAATTCAGGTTTCCTATGCGCTTGGCGTGAATTATCTGGGAGAAAAATATGTCCTCAAGCCGATCCCTGCAGATGCATTTGTTAATAATGGAGAAAAGGGTATTAAGGCTTGTTATTTTTTAAATATGGAATTTGAAGGAGAGCCCTTCAAGGTCACTGTTGATAAAGACATTAACAACGAATACTCCTATGGTGCACCTTTAGAAGGTATGCCTGAGGACAGTTTTTCAATCCGATGGGAAGGGAGTATAAAGCCGGATAAAACCGGCAAGTATTATCTTGGTGTTACCGGTGATGACGGTTTTCGTCTCTACCTGGATGATAAGCTGATCATCGATTCATGGAAAAGCCGGGGTAAAAAAACTGCGGCTGTTGAAGCGGAGCTGGAAAAAGACAGGCTGTATTCATTTAAACTGGAATATTTTGAAGGCATGAATAATGCTCAAATCATGTTAGGGTGGCACGAACCGGGATATGACTTACATGATGAAGCAATAAAAATATCTTCGGATGCGGATGCCATCGTCTTTGTTGGGGGTATTACTCCAAAACTTGAAGGTGAAGAAATGGACGAGCATGTTAAATTTGAGGGCTTTTATCGCGGTGACCGGACAAAGATATCCCTGCCTGCTGCCCAGACGGAATTGTTGAAGGATCTTGTAAAATTAAATAAACCGCTGGTTTTTGTAAATATGAGCGGCGGTGCCATGTCAATGAACTGGGAGAATGAACATGTCCCTGCCATATTACAGGCATGGTATCCCGGACAGGCGGGAGGTGAAGCTATCGCCGATATAATTTTTGGAGATTACAACCCTGCCGGGCGACTGCCGGTTACTGTGTATAAATCAGTAGATCAGCTTCCTGATTATGAAGATTATGACATGACAGGTCATACCTACCGCTATTTTACCGGTGAAGCACTCTATCTCTTTGGCTATGGTCTGAGTTATTCTGTTTTTAACTACAGTAATCTAAAAGTAACACCTGAAGAGATTAAAAAAAATGAGGATATTTCAATCTCGGTTGATGTTCAAAATGACTCTTCCCGAGACGGGGATGAAGTTGTGCAGGTTTATATATCAGATAATAAGGCTTCATTCCCTATTCCTTTAAAATCGTTAAAGGCATTTAAAAGAATACACCTCAAGGCAGGACAAAAGGAGCATGTAACCTTCCGTTTGAAGCCGAATGATTTTGGTTTATTTGATAATGACATGCAGCGTATTATTGAATCCGGAGATTTTACTGTGATGGTCGGAGGGAGTTCATCAGATGGGTTGAAAGCGACGGTAATTGCTGAGGATAAAATAGTAATCAGATAGAAATTTGCTTAAATTAAATTTGAAGTTTAAGGACAATATGCAGAGGATTGTAGGGGCACAGCACGCTGTGCCCAAAAGGCTGCAAACCATAAAAGATTCTATCTAATATCCTATGTATCCCCCTTCATCCTTTTCGCAGCGTCAATAATCTGTGATGCGGCAATCTCTATCTGCTCCCTGTTATTAAGCCTTCCAAGGGTCAGTCTCAGGGTGCCCATACCTACCTCCGGGCGTACTCCCATTGCAGACAGC
>JASFHE010000206.1:0-9970 GCA_050123415.1 Desulfobacteraceae bacterium
AGGCAGATATCGGGACTGCCGAATCACCGGAAAGAAAAGAACAGTCAGGATGATTTCTCGTAATCATTTCACTGAGCTCATGCCTTGCGCTGAAAAAATTATCTCTTTCCTCTCTTCCCATCCCCGCCATAAAGTCAATACATCCCTGCTCTATACATAGCTCCCTGGTAAGTTCAAGGACATCCTGCAGATAACTTTGTGAAGGTCCATGATAATCTATAAAGAGAGTCGGCATCTCTGAAAGGCCCAGGCCCCTTTCAATGTTTATCAGCCCGATACACTCAGGGCTCAGGAGTTCAAGGGCTGCGGGATCGAGGCCCGATCTGATAATCTCAAAGACCGCTTTACCTGCTGCATTTACAGTGGGAAAAGTTGCGATTACAGCGGAAACCTCGGCCGGAAGCCCTTTTAACCTGAGGGTAGCGCCTGTGATAATTCCAAGGGTGCCTTCGGAACCTGTTATCAGGTTGATAAGATCATAGCCGGATGAGGTCTTTGACGCACAGGTGCCTGTCCTTATCACTTCACCGCTTGCAAGGACAACCGAAAGCCTCAGGAGGTTATCTCTTGTGGACCCGTATTTTATCGTCCGTGTACCGCTCGCATTATTAGCAATCATTCCGCCGATTGTAGCGTCAGCACCCGGATCAGGCGCAAAAAAAAGCCCCTTATACCGCAGTTTTTTATTGAGCTCCCTGTATACTACACCCGGCTCCACATCTGCCTGAAAATCTTCTTCTCTTATTTCAATAATCCTGTTCATTTGGGAAAAATCGAGTACAATACCTCTCTGAACAGGTATAGGATTACCCTCAAGACTGCTGCCCGTCCCCCATCCTGTCACAGGAATAATATGTTTATTGGCATATTTTAATATATTTACAACTTCGGATTCTTTCACAGGCCACAAAACAGCCTCAGGTAAAACCGGCACATGTCCGGACTGGTCCTTTGAATGGAGGTCGAGTACGGATTCTCCGGTTGAAAACCTGTCCGGATCTGTAAATCCTCTCAGGATTTCTATATCTTTTTTGTCCAGGCGTTTATATTTCAAAATGGTTACCTTTTTGGCAGTTATTAAATCCGTATTATAGAAAGCATAAATGAAGAGTAAAGACAGAAATGGTTTAAGGTGTTATTTCAGGCAGTTAACTTAAAACTGGCTCAAATGCAAAATGAAACAGGGTTATCAGAGATAACCCTGCGTGAATAACGATTTAAAGTTTTAAGCCAAACAACACAAATGCCGGTGTCGGGGTACTGAATTGCCATTTCCGTCAGGGAAGGTAATGTCAGTTTAATATGTACCCCAGGATTATATTACTCAGGGGATCATCGTCTATATGTTCAAGCTGATCATTAAAAATCATTTTCCCCTGATACTCGCTTTTCAGTTCATATTCGCCGTCACTGGCAATATACAGCAATATTTCAGAGCAGGCCGGGCAAAGGGGACCATGCTCATCATTTCCGTCAAAAAACGAAAGTGTCCAGTTTTCAGATAATATATCTTCGACAGTATCCGCAGATACACCGCAAATAGTACAATTCATAACGCCTTTTAAAAACTCCTGTAATAAAAATAAATCCTTTTCAGGCTTTCAAAGCAGTGCGAGATTATATCAAAACACTTTCTATTACAAGAAAAATATTATCTATTCCCGGATGGACTATTTAAAATAAATGCCAATGCACATATTCTTGTGCACAACACACTATTTTAGGTGCATTTTTATATTTTTATTGAAATCAAACCTTTATCCATCCGCTTAATCCATGGCCATGATAATTTTTTATCACTATAAAAAAGAGAGTAACCACAATCCATTACGAGGTTATTAATGTGTTTTTGTGAAAATATTTTACTAAAGATGTTTCCTGGCCTCAATCTTGCTTTTAAGATAATATCTTTTAATTTAAACTATGTTAAATTATTAACACAAAAGATTTCCAACCTTAAAAGGTCGTATAAAAAATCGTTTTATCGAATTCAATTAGCTCTTTTTGTTGCATTGCATAATGAGTAATGTTCGCCGTTTCTTAAAAAGGAATACTAACGTACTTATAGATACATCATTCTGGAAATAGTTTGAAGGACTATGCAACCTCCAATTCAAAACAAGCAATTATAATAGGATCAAACAAGAGAGCCAGAATGTAAGTGTAGTAATCATGATAAGGAAAGCGTCCAATGTTTCAAAATCGGCAGCCTGAAACAGGGGAAATTATCAGTAGAAGCGATTCAATGCGTTTGATCTTTGAAAAGATAAGCAAATTACAAAGAGCAAACAGTACAAATGTGTTGATATGCGGCGAAACAGGGACGGGAAAAGAGCTAATAGCCAAAGCCATACACAAAGGCAGCCGTAAAAGAAAAGGCCCTTTCATTTCTATTAATTGTGCGACCATTCCAAAGGAACTCGCCGAATCCAGTCTTTTTGGACACGTTCAGGGCGCATTCACAGGCGCAAGCAGTCATCACAAAGGGTATTTTGAACTTGCTGATAAGGGGACACTTTTCCTCGACGAGAGATCGGTGACATGCCTGTTGACCAGCAGGTGAAGCTGTTACGTGTTCTTGAGGATAACCGTATTATGTCTGTCGGTAGTAATCATGATAAATATATTGATGTAAGAGTTATTGCTGCAACCAATTCCGATCTGGCACAAAAGATGGCCCAGGGGATATTCAGAAACGACCTTTATTATCGTCTTGCGACATTTACAATCGCAATACCTCCATTAAGAGAGCGAAAAGAGGATATCCCAACCTTGGCGCAGCATTTCATGGAGTTTTTTTCCTCTAAAATGGGCATTTCAGTCCCCAAAATAAATATTGAAACAATGTCTATTTTGTTGTCACATCATTTTCGAGGAAATGTGCGTGAATTGAAAAACATTATTGAGCATGCTCTTATACTATCCAATCAAAGTGAGATACTGCCGGAACACCTTCCTTTTTTACAACAAGACTATCCATTGTACCAGGCAGGTGATGGTAAAGAAACATTACCCCGGGAGCCGATTGTGAACAGGAGTTTTGGCGAACACGCTCCTCCCTTTAACTATATCTCTCTTCCGCCCGACCAGGTAGAGGTGCTCCTGGTCAGAGGCGCTCTGGCTGAGATGGAGAATGATATTGAGGCTGCGGCTGATCTTCTTAATGTCAACCCTGTATATATAGAGAAAATAACTCAAAGAATGAACAAAAGAAATATATTGAAAAACAGGATATCTGATGAAGACAAAATTCGGCAATATGTCTATCAACATGGAAGCATTAATAACTCAGAATGCCGTGAATTATTGCATACTGATCTACATCGAGCCTCTTATCTTTTAAAAAAAATGTATAAGGAAGGCTCATTGAACCGTGAAAAGGGCGGTAGATGGGCACGATATATACGGAAAGATTCAATTGGCAATTCTTTACGAATTAATTACTAATTAAATGGAAAAATTGCTAATAGATTATTTATTAAAATTCTCATTTATCATCTAACCGCTATTCAGCGAAAAAATCAGATAAAAAAATTCATACCTTTATGCATATTTTATATCCCAAGATACCGGGATAGTATGGTTTTCCCTGAGCCTCAAGCTGGCATCCAAAGTTTTTCTATTAAAACATACCTGATGACATACCTTTGGAATGTTTATTGCTTAAACATGATGATGTGAAATCGATATGGCGGCTTTAACATTACCATAAAGATTATAAATCGCCAGTAAATCACCCTGCCCAAAACGGTCATG
The DNA here is from genome assembly GCA_050123415.1 of Desulfobacteraceae bacterium. Classification (GTDB taxonomy): domain Bacteria; phylum Desulfobacterota; class DSM-4660; order Desulfatiglandales; family HGW-15; genus JAAZBV01. Next base: position 3,757 of record JASFHE010000206.1, read on the forward strand.
AATTAAGCACTTTGTCCGTCGTGGGTGGACTAAACGTTAATCTAATTTAAAGGAGGTAAGGTATGGCGTTTCCAACATCAGTGAACAGTATGATTACGGATTCAGTAACCCAGAGCAATGTAAAGGTACTTGGTGATGCTCCGGCGGTGGCAATGGGAAATCTCTACCAGGCGACCGCGCAAGCCCTGTCTAACGCTGCCCACAACGCGACAACAGCTCAGCAGCAGACCAATGTTATGGCACAGGCTGCAACAACTCAAGGCGTTGCCTTGCTCTATTCCCTTGATACTGCATCCACAGGAATGGCTACTAAAAAGATATTATCAAGTTAAATAGAAAGGAGATAAACAATGGCTTTTCCTACTTCGGTTAATGATCAGATTACTGATTCAGTTACACAAACTAACGTAAAGGTGCTTGGTGATGCTCCGGCGATGGCAATGGGAAATCTGTTTCAGGCTACAGGCCAGGCTCTTGGGAATTCGGCTCACAATGCCACCAATGCACAGCAGCAGAGCAACGTAACAGCGGAAGCAGCAACGACCATGGGTGTTGCTTTATTGTATTCCCTTGATACGGCATCCACTGGTGTGGCCACAAAGAAAATCCTTACTTCCTAAATTCAAAATGTAATATTAAATGCCGTAGATTATCAGGCATTGAGTTTAGAGAAATATAAAAGAAAGGAGGAAAACAACAATGGCATTTCCTACATCAATCAACAGCCAAATCACCGATTCGATCACTCAGGCAAACACAGAACTGGGTGGTAACTCATCGGCACTGGCTTCAGGAAACCTTTACCAGGCAACTTCCCAGTCTCTGGGTAATGCGGCGCATAATGCGACAACAGCCCAGCAACAAACATTTTTGACCGCTCAAGCAACAACTGTTCAAGGGGTTTCCACTCTTTTATGTTTTGATACTGCTACAACAGAAAAAGCGACCCGTGCGATATTCAAATCAACTGAAGGTGTAACATATGCCTAAAAAGGAACTAATCGAATACTGGATCAATGATTAAGATTATTTAAATAAAATCACACAGATGATCAGATTTTTAATCAAACATAATAAATGAAAGGAGATAAGTTATGGCATTTCCAACATCAGTAAACAGTCAGATTACCGATTCTATAACACAATCTAACGTAAAGGTGCTTGGTGATTCTCCTGCTGTCGCGATGGCAAATCTTTATCAGGCTACTGCCCAGGCCCTCTCGAATGCGGCCCATAATGCGACAACAGCCCAGCAACAAAGTAATGTAACAGCCCAGGCAGCTACAACTCAGGGTGTCGCACTATTGTATTCCCTTGACACTGCAGCCACCGGAGAAGCAACAATGAAGATATTCCAGTAAGTAAAGGGATAATGCTATCAGTACAGTAAATTCACAGATCAGTGATTCTGTAACACAGACAAACAGCCTGGCTATAGGAGAAGGACCGGCAGTTTCGATGTCCTTGGTTTATGCTGTCATGTCTGAGACGATCGGCATGGTTATGCATAATGCGGTAATTGCGGAGAGAGGGATGCAGGCTATATCCGAGGCCGCAACAACAGTGATATGTTCTATGATTATCGCTAAGGGTGCCTCGGGAAGCTGATAAACGGTTAAAATCGGATGGATTGCAGATAAGGATATATTGCCGGTCGGAAAAAGTGGATAAGTCTAAGATGAGATAGCGAAATATTTTAGTTCAAATCAATTCAAACAGGAGTCACTAAATGGGTGATCCGGAAAAAGTTAATGCACAAGTGGTAGATTCATTGAGTGTTGCAAGTCAGGCGACAATGAAGCCCGATATAGTGCGGATCGAAGGGGCGGGGAAGGCATACCAATCCGTGGCACAATCTATGGCAATAGCCATTCAGGACGCAACTGACAATCTCCGCAATTTGAATACGATAAGCACTACGGCTCAGGGTGTTGCTATGGCCAAGTACCTGGAAACCAAGGAGTCAGACTACGGACAGATAATCGAACAGGCTCAAAAGATGTCTACGGAAGCAGCGGAAACCTTCAGATTGATCGGCACAAATGCCGCAGATGTGTTAAAGGGATTTCCTTCTGGGTAAACTACGTTAGTGAGAAAACCTGTTAAGATTCAGTACACATGGATAAAGTTGCGGAGGTATAGGGGTTGATTTTTATTGGAGGAAAACTTTACAGCAACGGGCCTGATTTTTCCGACCGTTTTAGATTGATAAGCGGGATGATATCAGGCGCAACTCAGTGGCTGAACTGGGCCATAAATGACAAAGATTTCTGGCTTTCAGTATCGTCTGAGGAAGAATTGCTCTCAAGAATACAGGAAGGCCTTCACGGGTCAGGATTGATGTGCATTGATGAACTTGATCTTTTGGTAAATCCACTGAGACTTGCGCAAATGAATGATAAGGATCTTGAAGTAATTGCTCAAAAGGAAAACCCAGGTAATGATGAAAAGGTAAAAAATGTTTTGGACGCCAATGGTTTAAAAACAAGAGAAAATCTGGATATGGGAATTAAATTTCTTGAAGAACTCGAAATTGCAGAAAATCTGATTTTCCGGATCATGCCTTTATCAGATCAGATTCGTATTTTTGATCTTTTAAAAGGAAATCAACCACTCAAATCCAAAACCGACGCCTATAAAAAAACGCAAAAGGAGGCCGCGGATTTTGCTCTTTTGGATGCGCAAACACCATTGGAATTTTCAGATCGTTATCAGTTTTACTTTGCGGCAATTGAAAAGGCCAAAAAGAATGCCGGCGCAGCAGGCAAGTTAAAGATATTGACGGATGCCTGGGATAATCTTTCACGCTTGTGCAACAGACTCCTGGAGACTTTCTCTTTTAATCGCAAACCCTATAACAGGGACCTGGTGCCTGAAATAAGGAACAGCATCTTGAACGGTTTTAAGATTGGTTTCCTTTCAAAGGCGTCTGCTATTAAAAATATTATGATGTATACATCATATATTTCAGAAACCGGTAATGAGGCAGAAGTGATTATTGACGAATATATGACAGAGACGGAGGACCTTATACGTCAAGGAAATCTGGACAGATTCACAATCTCCCAGGACGGCATGATAAGATCATTTGTTTTTATTGAATCAACAGGATCAGATAAAAAGGCAACCGTTAATGTTGACGCATTAGGTGTCGTTACAATTTCCTCCTGTCAAGTGTGACAGGAAACATGAAAGGAGATAAATTATGGCATTTCCAACATCAGTAAACAGTCAGATCACTGATTCAGTGACCCAATCAAACGTTCAGGTTTTAGGTGATGCGCCGGCAAATGCACTGGGAAGCCTTTACCAGGCAACCTCCCAGGCACTCGGTAATGCGGCACATAATTCGACCACAGCTCAGCAGCAGACAAATGTCACTGCCCAGGCAGCTACGACACAAGGGGTTGCGTTACTTTACAGCCTCGATACCGCATCCACCGGCATGGCTACTAAAAAGATACTGCAATCAGAATAGAAGAAATATTTAACAGGAAATCAGATTTGCTGAAATAGAGATGATGAAGAATAATAAGAAATAATGAAAAGGGTAAATATTATGCAAGATGACAGCACTGTGAACAGCCAGATCACGGATTCCGTTACGCAGGGCAATACAAATTCCATCGGCAATGCCCCTGCCCAGACAATGGCGATGCTAAATGCGGTCATGGCCGAGACCCTTGGTATGAGTATGCATAATGCAGTAACTGCTCAGCATAATTCTCAGATGATAGGGACGGCCTCCACCACATCGACGTGCGCAAGAATGCTAAATGTCTTTGGGGGCACAATAATCAAAGGCTCTTCAGGCCCTGAGGGCAAACAAGGTCCGCCAGGTCCTGCCGGTCCCATGGGACCCATGGGTCTACAGGGGCCAACAGGTTCTACCGGAAGCAAAGGTTCAATAGGCGCAGTCGGACCTACAGGGTCGAAGGGTGATACTGGCTCCCAGGGGCCTCCGGGTGCGAGTGGAGTACCTGGCGCGCCCGGCTCATCCGGCCCTCCGGGAGCCTCGGGCCCAGCAGGAGATAAAGGGGAGAAAGGATTGCCCGGTCCTCCCGGCTCTCCGGGAAAACCAGGCGAACCCGGTTCACCCGGCCAACCAGGTCCCAAAGGTGTACAGGGCGATCAGGGCCCTGTTGGTTCCAAAGGTGATACCGGTCCTGCAGGTAAAGACGGTGCAGATGGCGCACCGGGAGCTACAGGCGCCCAGGGCGTGCCCGGACCGCAAGGTCCTGTTGGGCATCAAGGGCCACCAGGGCCTCCGGGACCAAAGAGCTGAAAAAGGAATCAGACGGAGTCATAAGAAAGCTGAAAATCATCATTACTCCCAACATGGTTTGGTTGGCGTAAAAACAGGTGAACATATCATGAATGAGCTTAATATACACATAAACGATTCGGAAAAGCCCCCTCACGAGATAGATTACTCGGTATCTGCCCATTCGGTTGAAAATGAGGCAAAAGGAATAAGTGAAGGGACACTTACACCGGAAATCGATGAAACAGCAATTGAGGCAGCCCAGAAAAGGGCAAATGAGGCAGTGGAAAAAGCCGGCAATAATATGAAGAATGGCGGCAGAAAACCTCCGACCCCTCCTGACATAGGACAACATCTCGGAGAACTCTCTGTCAGATTGTATGAGATGATGGGGGAATTAGAGATCCTGATTAAGGCAGAAGCCGAATTTTTCGGGAAGCTTGCCGAGCAGGAGCAGCCTGAACAGGTGTGAGTTTATCCATATCTGTTTTTAAGTAATATGCCTTATTCGATAAGCTGTATATTTCTCTGGTTATCTATATCCCAGGATTTAAAGTAGAATATCGACTTTATCAAAAAGGGGGCTACCATGGTTGAGAATGAAAAAGCGGGATCAGCCGGCAAGGATGCAAATCAGTTTGATAAAGCTAAAGAGGAAACAAAAATAGCACAAAAAAACGTTAAAGAGGCCATGGAAAAGGCCAATCAGGATATCAGAGAAGGGTTAAAAAAAGTTAACCGCAATCTTGCTGATATGAGCCGGATGATTTCCCAAAAACAAGCGGATGCCCTGGAACTCTATAAGCAGGAGATAAAAAAAGCAGGCATCGCCTTAGAAAATTCAGTGAAAACCAGTTCTCAAAATCCGGGTGAAAAGCCGAACTCAAAATCCAAAAGGCTGGCAACCGAAGAATCCCGGACAGACAACACAGATGATGTCTCTGAAGTTGACATGAAAATATCAGAGGTGATTTCAGGCAATATCGATTATCCCGCTATTTACAGGCATGATATGGCAGTCGTCACGGAAGCAAAAAAGATGAATGGCTGAATCTTCAGGATAAGGTGACATGAGATAAAGATTGACTTTTATCCCGGATTAATGGGTGAGGGAATTATCATTGTATTTTGCAGGTAACTTTTCCGGATGCGCACTGGTTGTCCCGAACCGCCCTGCCGGAAGCATGAATAAATAAGGAGTAGCCAATGACATTTGAACCTAAAATTCAGATCATCCAGGAGATCGGTAAATGGGGTAAACAAAGCGGCAAAAAAATTATCGAGGCATTCTCTTATGAGGGTGACTGGTCTGCCTGGGCACAGGTAGAACTGGCGCTGTATTTCAGGGATTTTGAAAACGTGACCGTCGCCCGCAATCAAAAAATCAGCCCGGACGGAACTGAGGCCGACCTGTTAATGGATATCGAAGGAGGCAAGAACGTCGCCATCAAACTGGTCTGCGAAATCCTGCCCCCGGGTTGTGGTGCCAGGGGAGACGCAGAGGTCTGGACCAAAATCAACAATGCCTATCAGGTAATGGAAAGAGTCGGCACGGAAAATATCCGCCCGGTTGCCATGGGCATTGTCGTCTCCGACATTGCCTACGACAACGCCAAATTCAACCTGTGTGACAAAAGCCTTTTCGACCTTCTGACCTTGTATGCGCCCAAAACCGGGCCCAAGGTGAATCTGTTTTTCAGGTGGATATAGTTTTGTAACATAAATAACTTGTGCTATCCCGTGGAAATTACCCTAACCCTACTCTCCCACTTGAGGTTGGGAGTGTGATGAGAACGTCAAAGAGTATGCGATACAGAAGGACAGAGTGACTTTATCTTTATATGATGGCAGTCAGGCTGCTTTACTCAATCCTAAAAAGGAGGAGAAAATCATGGCATACACAGTTCCGGCCGCAGGAAATATCGGTCAACAAACCTATACAGTAACCAA
>JASFHE010000207.1:0-9955 GCA_050123415.1 Desulfobacteraceae bacterium
GATGTAAAAAAATGCCGATTTTAATTAATACCCCCTGATTTCGATCAAAAGTGATTGGCAAAAAATAAGGGGGACACTGATTTACAGTTTTATTTACAGTATGTAAATATTTTTGCAAAAGCCTCACTGGGCAAACTTTATCCGTACCGGAGACCCGAACGGAAAGGATGCTGACGGATCGGATATGCCTCTATGGAAACCATTCACCGAAAAAGATCCAAACAGGATATGTTTCTATGATGAGGTATCTGTCAGCAATAAAGAACCAGATGACCTGATGAATTTTCTGATGAAGCAGTTCTTGAAAAAGCAAAAATAAGATGTACTGTTATTAACTCAAAATAAAAAGGTGTATAAAGAATGTCAAATTTATTTAAATCGTTACAGATAAACAGTTTAAGCATTAAGAATCGTTTTGTCCGTTCCGCGACAGTTGATAACCTTGGAGAAAACCAGCTTGTAACTGATGAACAGCTCGAATTTTACAGAGAGCTTACAAGAGGTGAAGTAGGGCTCATTATTTCAAGCGGTTTATTCCCGAGCCTTGATGGCTGGGCAGCTCCGGGTCAGCTCGGCATTCATACGGATAAAATGATACCGTCTCTGAAGAAAATAACTGATACAGTCCATACCAATGGCGGTAAGATTGTTGCCCAGTTGATGCATGCAGGCTGGTTCGGGAATCCGGAACTATGCGGATTCCAGACAGTCGGCCCGTCAGAAACAGTAAATCCGGCAAACAACCTGAAAGTAAGAGAGCTTTCTTCAGATGAAGTTGAAGAAAAAGTAGATGAATTCATAAAAGCCGGAGCCAGGACAGCGGAAGCCGGATTTGACGGGGTCCAGATTCATGCTGCACACGGCTGGCTCGTGAGCGCCTTCCTTTCACCGGTCACAAACCATAGGAATGATAAATGGGGCGGATCAGCATCAAACAGGGCAAATTTTGTAATAAAAATTACAGAAGGCCTGAGAAAAGCCACCGGGCCGGATTATCCGATTTTAATCAAAATGGGGATGAAAGAATACCATCCCGAAGGGAAAAGCGTAGAAGAAGGAATTAGCTCTGCCAATATGTTTATTGATGCCGGTATTGACGCAATAGAGATAAGTGAAGGAGTTGAGGAAGTTCCTTTTAACCATATCAGGCCAAATGAAATGAGCCCCTATTATGTTGACGAATGTAAAGAAGCAGGAGAAGCCTTCTCCAAGCCGTTAATACTGGTGGGCGGGATGAGGAATCTGGCTGAAATGGAAAAAGTCGTAGATGACGGAATAGCAGATGCTATTTCAATGTGTAGACCATTTATTATGGATCAGCATATTGTTAAAAAGTTCAGAGAAGGATCGTCAGAAAAATCCTTATGCACATCCTGCAACAGCTGTATACTCACAATGCTGGAGAGAAACCTGCATTGCGTATTTAACCAGGAATTGCTAAATTTTTAAAAATATAATAATTTATCATAGCGTTTTTGAATGAAAGGAAATGAAAGGAAAGGATATGAAAGCATATGAGAACATGACCATCTGGATGGTTTCGGGGAGTCAGCACCTTTACGGGGATGAAACCCTGAAGCAGGTTCGGTCACATACCGAAGAGATCACCGAATATCTTAATAGTCTGGATCATATTCCGGCTGAGATTCAGTATAAAGGTATTCTGACTACCCCGCAGGAAATAACAGATTTCTGTATAAAGGCCAGCGCCGATGACCATTGTGGTGGTGTGATACTCTGGATGCATACCTTTTCACCGTCCAAAATGTGGATCAACGGCCTTAAGGTGATGACAAAACCGATCCTGCACCTGCACACCCAGTACAACAGGGATATCCCCTGGAATGAAATTGATATGGATTTCATGAATCTCAACCAGTCTGCCCATGGGGACCGGGAGCATGGATACATCAATACACGGATGAAAATAGAACGGAAGGTGGTCACCGGTTACTGGAAAGACAGTACAGTGCATCGGAAGATCGGTTCCTGGATTCGTGCCGCGGCAGCATTGAAGGATGTGACGGGTGCAAAGGTGGCCCGCTTCGGGGATAACATGAGAGATGTTGCAGTAACAGAAGGTGACAAGGTAGCTGCCCAGATCGCTTTCGGTTTTGATGTTTATGGTTATGGAGTTGGCGATTTAGTGGCCAGAATCAGGGAAGTGAAAGAAGACCGTATTGACGGGTTGATCAAAGAATACCTGGAATCCTACGATATTGATGAAGAGCTCCTGCCCGGCGGCAGCCGCCATAATGACCTCAGAGAGGCCGCCCGATTGGAGATCGGTATGGAGAACTTTCTGGTGAATGGAGATTTTGTAGCCTTTACCACAACCTTTGAAGACCTTGAAGGGATGAAGCAGCTGCCCGGTTTTGCATGCCAGAGACTGATGGAAAAGGGTTATGGTTTCGGCGCAGAAGGGGACTGGAAAACGGCTCTCCTGGTGCGTGCCATGAAGGTTATGGGCAAAGGACTGTCCGGAGGAACATCCTTTATGGAGGATTACACCTATCATATGGACCCCGAAAACCCGATGGTCCTGGGAGCACACATGCTGGAAGTCTGTCCGACCATATCGGGGAGTGAAAAAGTAAAACTTGAAATACATCCGCTGGGAATCGGAGGAAAGGAAGATCCTGTCCGGCTTGTATTTAATGTACCGGAAGGAGATTCCCTTAATGCGTCCCTGATCGACATAGGAAACCGTTTCAGACTGCTTGTAAATGAAGTTAACACTGTTAATATCACAGAAAAGCTTCCCAGGCTCCCTGTAGCCAGGGTTCTCTGGAAGCCCAGGCCGAACCTGGAGACAGCCTCCCATGCCTGGATACTCGGGGGAGGGGCCCATCATACAGGGTACAGCAAGGCAGTAACCACCGAAATGCTGACTGATTTTTGTGAGATGTGCGGCATCGAGATGGTTTTGATAAATGATAAAACCGATATTAGTTCTTTTAAAAATGAGCTTAAATGGAATGATCTCTATTATACTTTAAAGGCCTTTTCAGGAGGTGTTTAATACTTGTTTATGGTTCTCAGAGTCTCCGTGGAAAACATAATCGAACAATATAGCTGTTAACTGTAGGTGCACGCTGCGGCGTGCCCTTCAAATTATGATAGACTTTTTATTTACCACGAAGTTGCACGAAGGACACGAAGAAAAGCTTTTTATTTTTAAAAACAGAAAATCGTTTTTGTTTTTGTCTTTCTCTGTGTTATCTGTGACCTCTGCGAGAGACATGTTTTTAGGCTTTTGTTTTTCTTCGCGCCGAAAGGTATCTCTGCAGGAGAATAAAGAGACAAAGCAGAATACCGATAAAGACCTTTGTCCACCAGGTGCTTAAGTTACCCTGAAAGGTGATAATGGTCTGGATCAATCCAAGGATAAGAACGCCGATAAGCGTCCCTTCTACAAAACCGATTCCACCGGTCAGCAGTGTACCTTCGATAACAACAGCAGTAATGACATCCAGCTCCAGGCCTGTCCCGGCCAGTGGGTATCCTGCAAGGGTATAGAGAGAGTAGACAAGCCCCCCGAGCGCGCAGATGGTGCTGTTAAGTGTATATATGAGGATTTTTGTTTTTCCGACCGGAAGCCCCATAAGAACTGCAGAATTTTCATTGTCGCCTATTGCGTAAATATTTCGTCCGAATCGGGTGTAGTGAAGAATAAATGCCCCAAGTATGACCATAACAATAAAGGTAACCGCATATGCAGGCAGCTTTACTCCACCGCCCAGAGGAATCGCAGCCTTTGAGATATCAAGGAACATCTCATTACGAATAGGCACAGAATCAAGGCTGATCATAAAGGATAGACCCCTGGCAAGAAACATACCCACAAGAGTAACAAGAAAGGGTTGCATGTTCAGGCAGTGTATAAGGCTTCCCATGGTAAATCCCAGTACTGCGCCGCATAGCAGGCATATGAATATAACCAGCATTGGCGGAATATCAGTACGGGCAAGCAGATTGGCACTCAGGACCCCGGTAAAAGCTACCAGCGACCCTACTGAAAGATCAATCCCGCCGGAGATAATCACAAAGGTCATTCCCACAGCAATAATACCAACAAAGGCGTTATCAATGAAAAGATTGACAAAAACACGTAGCGAAAAAAACCTCTGTAGGTAAGAGCTCCTGATAAATATAGCAGGATGAAAACCACTAAGGTAGCAAGAAGAGGTATGTTTTTCTGGTTCAAGTGAAACTTCATGATGCCTTCTCTCCAAAATGAATAAGCTTTGCAACCTGATCCCTCAGCTTTCCGGATTGAATGAGCGCTACAATGATAATTATAAATGCCTTAAAAACCAGTACGACCTGTGGCGGAACACCACGTGTAATAATGGTTGTGGTAAGGGTTTGAATAATCAGTGCGCCTAAAATAGCGCCAGCTATGGAGAAACGGCCGCCATTGATAGTTCCTCCGATAATCACGGCAGCAATGGCATCCAGCTCCATAAATATACCCGCATTATTTGCATCTGCGGCCTTTATATCGGCTGTTATTATCAGGCCTGCGAGACCCGCACAAAACCCTGAGAATCCGTAAGTGAAAGTTTTTATCAACCTGACAGGTATTCCCATGTACCTGCTGGCTTTGGAATTGGCACCGGATGCCTCAATGAAAAGTCCTAGTGATGTTTTTCTGGTAAGTGCCCAGGTGAGAATAAAAACAAGAATTACAAGAATAATGGGAAAGGGCAGACCAAGAAAGAACCCGCTTCCCATGTACTGGAAGGTGGGGTGCTCAAACACTATGATCTGTCCGTGGGTTATAAGCTGGGCTATTCCGCGCCCGACAGTCATAAGAATCAGTGTGGCGATAATAGGCTGCACACCGATATAGGCCACAAGAAAACCGTTCCATAACCCCAGTATAAAAGAGAGCGCCAGGGGAATGAGCAGTACAATTATAAGAGATGTCTGATCAACGTATTCCAAGATACCCTTGACATAATCTGGACGTATTAGCTGAGCTGCCATGGCGCCCGAGATAGCAATAGTTGCCCCCACAGACAGGTCTACTCCACCGGTGGCATAAACCAGGGTCATACCGATTGAGATCAGCATAATGGGTGTACCCCTGTTTAATATATCTATCAATGAGCCGAACAGATGTCCGTTTTTTATCTCTATACTGAAAAATCCATCTGTAAAAAACAGGTTAAACAAAAGAATCGCAGCAAATGCCAGCAAAGGGTAGAGTATGTTCTGTTCCGAAGATCCAGATGCCATAAGGAATTTTTTCTTTTTTATCAGGCCTTTCATATATCAGACCTGCTTTCCTGGGCCAGTGTCTTCATAATATTTTCTTCCGATATGGCTTCTCCCGAGATCTCGTCGATTTTTTTTCTGTCTTTAAGTATTGCCACACGGCTGCAGGTGTGAACTATTTCTTCCAGCTCCGAGGAAATAAACAGTACACTGCGTCCTTCCTCTCTCAAACGAAATATCAATTTTTCAATTTCAGCTTTTGCACCAACATCAATACCCCTTGTAGGTTCATCCAGTATCAATAGCCGGGGATTCATGGCCATCCAACGGGCAAGAATCAATTTCTGCTGGTTTCCTCCGCTTAAAGTTCCCGCCTTCTGCTCCCTGCCGGATACCTTTATCTTTAAGAGGTCTATAAAATGATCAGTTATTTTTTCCTGCTCTCTGCGTGTGATTCCCCGGAAAAAACTTTTTCGAGCCTGGAGGGGTAGAACTATATTTTCCCTGACTGTGAGATCAGGAATTATACCCTCTGTTTTTCTATCTTCAGGGCAGAAGGCAATGGATTTATCTATCGCCTGTTTTGGAGAGTTAATGTTTACCGGGTTTTTATCAATTTTAATTGTCCCGCCGGTGGGTTTTCCTATACCAAAAAGGAGCCTGGCTATCTCTGTTCGTCCTGAGCCTAGAAGCCCTGCCAGTCCGAGGATTTCTCCTTCATGCATTTCCATATCAAACGGGAACAGGACTCCATTCTGCTCCACATCATTCAGGGTCATAAAAGGTTCTTTACCGGAATCATCTCTTGCAGCTTTTTTACCAGAAGCCTCCATTTCTTGTTCCAGTTCTTTACCAAGCATATATGATATCAGCTCAAAACGTGGAAGCTGCGCTGTTTCGTATTCACCAATAAACTGTCCGTTTCTTAAACCCGTAATCCGATCGGATATATCATATACTTGGTCTAGAAAGTGAGTAATAAATACAATGCTAATACCTTGCTCCTTTAATTTCTGTATGGTGGCAAACAGGTTTTTACATTCCGTCATATCAAGGCTGGAAGTGGGTTCATCCAGTATCAGTATTTTTGACTGAATATCAAGAGCCCTGGCAATGGCGACCATCTGCTGAATGGCAGTGGAAAATTGAGAAAGGGGAAGGGTAACATCCACGTCCAGATCCAGTTTGGAAAGGGCTTTTTTTGCAAGGCTGTTTATGGCCTTCCAGTGGATACGGCCCCATTTCATAGGCTGACGGCCGATATAGATATTTTCCACTATCGAAAGATTGGGAAGCAGGTTTATTTCCTGATATACAGTGCTTATTCCTTTACGGGCAGCATCCACGGGCGAAGAGGCTTCAAAATTTTTGTCTTCAAGTTTTACAAACCCGCTGTCTTTTTTATGGACTCCTGTAAGTACTTTTATCAGGGTGGATTTTCCTGCGCCGTTTTCACCCATCAGTGCATGGATTTCTCCGCGCTTCAGGGTGAAATTGACAGAATCAAGGGCCTTTACACCGGGAAAGCTCTTGCTTAATCTTCTGATTTCAAGTAGGTCAGCATTAGAATCAGACATTAACCTATCCTTAGTACTTTCTACTGTTGATTACATCAGCAGCAACTTCCTGAGGAAAGACACCTTCTTCGGTTACAATTTTTTTGGGAACCGTTTCACCCCTGCTTATCGCCTCCACTGCATCAAAGAGCTGAGGACCAAGCAGGGGGCTGCATTCAACAGTACAGTTAAGTTTTCCTTCCACCATAGCCTCAAAGGCGCCTCTGACCGCGTCAATAGAGACAATAATTACATCCTTTCCGGGTACCAGCCCGTACTCTTCTATTGCCTGAATAGCGCCGATAGCCATATCGTCATTATGGGAAAAAAGAACATCAATGTTCTTGCCTTCGGTCTTCAGGAAGGCCTCCATGATCTCTTTTCCGCCTGAGCGTGTAAAATTACCGCTCTGACTTTTTATGATTACCATACCGGGATGAGCGGCTATAACATCTTCAAACCCTTTTTTTCTGTCAATGGCAGGGGCTGACCCGACTGTCCCCTGAAGCTCAACGATTTTTACATCCGTGTAACCTTTTTCTATCAGCCAGCGTGCGGCGCGTCTTCCTTCCTCTACAAAGTCTGACCCCATAAAGGCGACCCATAGAGAATCATCCTGAACATCCACAGACCTGTCGATCAGGATAACCGGAATGCCCGCATCTTTGGCTTCCTGCAGGACAGCTCCAAATCCTGTTTCAACAACAGGAGAAAAGGCAATTACATCCACACCCTGCGCAATAAAGTTCCTGATAGCCTTTATCTGATTTTCCTGCTTCTGCTGGGCATCAGAAAAGATCAGTTTGATGTTTGGTCTTTTTTCTGCTTCACTCTGAATAGATTCAGTATTTGCAACCCTCCAGGCGCTTTCTGCACCGATCTGTGAAAATCCAACTGTAATGGTTCTGTCATCTTTTTCCGAGCTGCTACAGCCGAAAAGTGTTACTGCGGATATAAGAAGCACAGCAGTTGTTTTAAATATCTTTTGCATATGACCTCCTTAACTTGAAAAATTTATCAATATATTGTCTTTGTATTTGTATGACTTAATAGCCTCGATCAGATCATGCATTTTTAAAAAATGAAGTATCTTTACTCCACTGCAACATTTTAATAGATCCTCTATCTTAAAGCGGAATTTCCCAGAGATTTGCACTGAGGGGATCTGCTTTCAGACCTTCCTTGATTGATACCTTCCCGAGATCATGAATATCAACTCCTCGTTTTTTTCCGGGAGCATTATATGATGAATTCTCCTCACCTGTGATCACATACTGTTGAGCCTTTGAGGGAACGTTAATACCTTCGATGTTAATAGTAACCTTCTCATCAGTGGGGTTTACCAGGCTTACAGTGAGAATATCCCCGGATTCATTCAGTGCGGCCATGATATCCAGGTGACCTATTTCACCTTTAAACTTAAGGGGTTTTGTTCCGAATTGGTTTCTGTAAAGCTTCAGTACAAGGCCAGTTGATTCGAACTCGGCATTTGTTTTTGTGGTCTTGATTGCACCAATAACATTTACTGTCTGGGCATAATTTGCCGCATGGATATACTTTGACTGGCGGTAATATTCATGCAGTCCCATTGCAATACCAAGGGCATCCTGAAGATCGTAGATGCAGCCCAGCTCCCCATACACATAATCACGGTGCCAGTAATTCCACTCATCCATTGTAATGGGCATAAAACGGCCTTTAAGGCCCTCAATGGATGCCTGGAGCTTCTTATGCAACTCTACGCGTTCCCGTATCTGATTCTTGGCCAGGACTACATGTTCAAGAACAGGTTTACGCCCATCCTGGCTCCAGGGTACGCGGCCCACATAAAAATGTTCGGATATAAGGTTCATATTATCAGCACTGTCTTCAAGCATTCCCCTGGACCAGGTGCGGTTACGCTGTGCCGAATCAGGATCAAATGCCTTATTAATCGTATCTATACTCCCAACTCCAACAAGTACAAGATCACTGTCTGCCTCCCACATTGCCCTTGCAACCATATTGTGCTTGTTTGTGTATTGTTTGAGCTGCATAAAACCCAGCTGCCAGTCGCCGAACATTTCGTTGCCAACACACCAGTATTTCACGTTAAAGGGTTTTTCGTGGCCGTTTGCTATTCGATATTTACCGCCAGTGGTATCTTTTCCTGAATTACAGTAGTCCACCCATTCGGCGGCGGAGTGCGCATCCCCGAAACCTGTGTTGGCTGCTATCATCGGTTCAGTGCCTATCAAGCGGCAGAAGGCAATAAACTCATCCGTTCCAAAATCATTATGTTCCACACCTGTCCATGCAGGATTTTTACGCGGAGGCCTGCGGTCTCTGTCGCCAATGCCGTCACGCCATTCATACCCGCTTGTAAAATTACCACCGGGCCACCGGTAAAGGGGAGAGTTAAGCTCCTTTAAAAGTGCAATAGTATCCCTTCGCATGCCACCAATATTATCTCCTGGCATAAGAGATACTGTCCCTACAAAAACATCACCCTCGAGGACTTCAATCTTAAGAGTCGCTTTGTTACTGCTTTCCAGTGCCTTAAAACTGAAATCCGTTTTTTGATAATCTCCTGTATTGACGGATATTGTCTTGCTTGCACTTTTTCCGTTGCTGAATAAAAGTGAGATCTTAACCTTTGCTTTGGTTCCTTTGTCCGATTTCAGCCAGATGTAACCTGTATATTCCTTACCTGAAACGACACCAAGATCATGCTGCGCTATGGCTGCTCCCTTTTTAAGGAAGGGAGTATGATCACCCACAAATGAATCTTTTTTAACCATTTCAACAAGAGACGCATCGCTCAGAATCTCCCATGGAGATGAACCTACCACCGGGAAATCAGTATCCTTGAGATCAACATATGGCGCGTAGTTACCGGTAATGGGAAAATAAAATTTCCGGTCCTCAAGCATCTCCGCCCAAATACCGCCGTATATACAGCGGCCAAGGTGTTCGATAAACTGGCCGTATATAAAGGGGTTGATATCTTCTCCCTTATTTTTAAGGTCAAGTTTAACTGTCACTGTTTCGGCTTTTACTGCAGGAGTTACTAAAAGGGTTATGGCTAAAAGGCTGATAAAGATACTTTTCATGATACCTCTCCTTTTGTTTATGAAGTATATTATTCCTGTTTCATTGCTATAAAAATATAAAGAGAAATCCTGTTTTAGTTTTTC
>JASFHE010000208.1:0-9937 GCA_050123415.1 Desulfobacteraceae bacterium
TATCCGTTTTGGCGTGGAATCTTCATCCGGATTACTGGGGAATCCTTATCCGCTTTCACGGATATTTCTTATCCGGATTGAAGGATATTTGGTATCCGTTTTGGTGGATATTATACAGCCGTTCATATTTTTTTTATTAATTCTTTGCTGTATGCAGTTATACTGTGGATCTAAATGGCAGAGGTGGTTAATTGGTGGGTTTCTAATATTATTATGTTTTTTAATATGGCGTTCATGGATTCAAGCTCCTCCTGTAAATGGTACTAGGGCCTATTATTCCTATATTTATTTAACCTTATCAGTAATCCCCTGTTCAGTAGCGTTGGTTTTGATACTCTCAAAAAACCTACTTCTATTTCTCGAACATCAACGAAGTAATAAAAATAAGCTATCAATAATTTTTAAGATAGTCCGAATTATAGTTATTATATTGTTGGTAATTAATGTAATTATGGATATCAACAGGTTATTTCAATAATCTTTATTTTTTTGGGAGAGATTGCTTCGAGCATGCGAGACTTATTTTGGGGTGTCGATGGTCGGGATAGAAATACGGCGCGCGCAACCTACAGGCGGAGAGTTTCCGACATGCACCCTTTCGGTACGTGCAGCGGGTTCCTAGTTCCACCATAGCCCACGTTTCCGCAAGCCTCCCTGCGATCCCGGACGGTCGGATTTCCCGAGTCCGGTTCTGACCTTGGCTTATCCTCCTACTGCCTTCCCATATATAAGGAAACTTAAATGCTGACTCATATACGCCCCTCTCATATATGGTTTGCATGTAGGACTAGGTCTATATTTAATGGCTACAGTTATTATCGGCTCTGTGTCCGAAACCGGCCAAGACCCGCCAAGTGCCCAGAGCCCCTTTGCGCTCAAAAGGCGTTACCTTTTGTGCTGTGACGTCCTGCGCCACATCAGAGGGCACTACCCCTCTTTCATCGCTCATACTGGCCCATGCGCCAGACCAAGTTCCTCCTGTTGTCTTCGGTCGTCCCTATTACAACAGGTCTTTGCAGGTTGTCGTCAGTCCCTGCTGGAAAATGGCCCTTCCCGACATTATCTCTGCAATCCTTACGTAGGTGCTTGGACCCCTACCCCGCAGTGTCCTTCCGGTGCTTTTGCTCGCTTCTTCCCGGAAGACTCCGGCCTCACCTCAGACGTCACAGGTTCAGCACACCAAACCCTCCCAATAATGCAACTTCAACTGGGTAAATATTTTCGGGGCTGCAGTCATTCCTTTATGTTCAGGCTCCCACGCTCGCTAGACCCCCAGGTTGCACCCACCGCTGAAGCTCTATGTCTTCAGGGCAGCCAGGCCGTTTACACCACGCATAGCCCGGTTGGTTGCCTGCCCCGGGATGTGGCATCACTACGTATCCGACACGAGCAATTGATACGGCTGGACTTTCACCAGCTGGATTGCAGCCTTGTCGGCCGCTCCGACGCCCATGATTTTATGATTCTGAATAATTCAATTCAATTTTTCAGGATGTCCCATTAGCCGCACGTTTTTTTGAATAAAATCGTCTTTTAATTCTGGATATTATGCTATCTTTTATTAACGAATCAAATAAGTCCGATTTTAATTTATAAATTATCTCTTCTTCTTTTCTATCTACTTTGAAGCCGTTAGGTTGATTCATATCCATTACATAGCCCAATAAGCGAGTTCTTAAGTCCCTATATTTTTGAATTTGCACATCTTTTCCGTACGCCAGTTCAATCATAACGTCACCACTAAACTCACTAAACATAGCCATAAATTGGTTGGTATCATATTTACTTGATTTCGTTTGTGCTAAAGATTTTAATTCTGAAAAGACTTTAAAAAGCTTATCGCATTCCTCTACAATTTTAAGTGCTGTTTTAATACGGAATGAGCACTGCTGTGAGTAATGTGCATAAATTAGAGTGATCAAAGTAGCAATAAGCCCGGATATAATTGATGAAATTATGGTCACCATAAAAAGCCTCCCTAATAGAAGGTTATTTGAACTATTCCGTTTTTTAATAAAACGGTTTCATCGGCCCAACACGAAAAATTAACGGGCGGTGTATGCCATGAAGTCTTCTTAAAAGATTGAATACCGCGAACCTTAAAAGACTCGATTCCACACGATAGTAACATGTCACATTTATTGTTATTTGAAAATTAAGTTAATTCACCTGAAATGGTTGCCTCATTGATCTTTTCCAGCGCTTCCTCTTCCAAATTAGCAACTATTTCAAACGCTACACCGACTGATCCTGACCCCTTTAATGGACCTACAGCTTCTATTTTATTAGTCTCTGGATAACAATGGCCTGTATAGCTATTGTTTTTTGAGTATGAAGAATTCCAAGTTTAATCATTTTTTACCTTTCATAATCCTAGAGAAATTAAAATGGACTCCCAAATTCCAGATAGAAACCAGAACACAATGAATGCAATTAATCCGCCCCAAAAAGATGAATCAGATCCGATTAATATAGAACCT
Source organism: Desulfobacteraceae bacterium (assembly GCA_050123415.1). Taxonomy (GTDB): domain Bacteria; phylum Desulfobacterota; class DSM-4660; order Desulfatiglandales; family HGW-15; genus JAAZBV01. The sequence continues at coordinate 2,481 of JASFHE010000208.1, forward strand.
ATTAATGCCAATATGATCGAGATAATAGTAATTGCTAAAATAGAGCCGGATGCTATTAAGGCAGCTTCCATGGGACCTCGCTTATGATTTAAACCGCCCCATCCTCTTAATATGGAAGCTATAATTAAAATAATTATTCCTACAGCCATTTTCTCTCATCCTCTCAACGTGAAGTTAAGGAGCGGTTTTATGTCAACTAGCCTCATGTTCTTAAGATAGTTGATAATATTAACTCTGTTTATTCGGCAGTATAGTAGCCAGGTCGCCTTGAACGCATGGCTGCCGCCAACCTGTTTAGTTTATTTTTGACTGCTTACTTTCAATTACTGACTTTTATAGAATTGATGCTTTTTGAATACTATGTTCGGTGTTCCCTTTTACTATATTCCACTAGGCGCACAAGTGTTTTTATTGAAATTTCAAAAAGGATTCCGGGATTGAGAGAATCCTGATTTGTTTTTTTCCCATTTTATTCATTATAATTTTCTGATCAATCCTCACGCCCTTGAGTTACTTGTTATTGTCAACTTCTTTCCTTTTTCCACCTTTGCATTTTTTCTCTGCTATGCTGAAAGCCAACGGTGCTTTTCAGCGGGCGAGCGCTTTTTGCGCTCCGTTGCAAAAGCCTTAGGTGCTGTTTATAAGTTTGCTGTGGAAAGGGCCTTCAAAAAATGCTACCTCTTTTTGTGAAAGAGGCAAGGTCGAATTATTGTTGTGAAAAGACCTCATTGAGCCTCTGCAAAGGGCGGAGCCAAAAACAAAAATTGATGAAACGTTGCTGTGTTGTTCTTGATAATATGATTCAATACCCCATTCGCTAGAATGTATATCAGCATTAAATCCGAGTGACAGTAATATGACTGTTCGGAAATTGGTCGAAATTCTATTAAGTTGATGATCCTTTGCTAATTTCTCATTCAAAGCATCATAAATTTGTTTTATCATGCTATCAACTGAATGGACTCCAGCATATCCATCACATTGAGCACCGACATCGTGCTCAGTGTATCCTAACGCCTTAGCTTCCACATAAATTGGTCGGCCTTCTATTTCCAATTTCGTGTCAACATCACTTCCCCCATCTCCAGTCATGGGAAATAGCTCTAAAGAAGAGCAGGCTTGAATAAAAGCAGATTGAATATTGATTTCAAATAAAGAGCCTAGAATTTGATTTGTTTGGATACTCGCGAGTTCTCCCCTTGTTTTTCGAAAAGGTCTAAGTCGGTTTTGTTTTTTGGCGAGACATGCAACAATAAGGAGTCTTTGATCAAGAAGTGTCGGGGAAAATTCATCCGAGAAAATTCTGAACAAATTATATGCTCCATCGGAAATTAAAGGCCGTTTATCCCAGTTATTTACAACATTCCTGAGACGGACACAAACCAGGACCGTGTCAAGACATACTTATGTTCCTCACTAGAAATTATAATGTCTTCTAAGATTTTGATGTCATTCAATTTTGACTTTTTGTATTCTTCCAAAGAAATCATTTTCATGGTTATTAAAACCAGATTTCATCCCCATGTATCCATGGGTATTAATTTTAAAGAGGCCCAAGAGTTCGAAGCCTCATTGAATTGATAAGAATTCCTTTTTTGGGGAATGAAGTATATGATTGATATTGATAAGAATTCTCTTTTTTCGGAATGAAGTATATGGAATTGAGCGTTGTATGTCAATAAAAAATCACCACACCATATTGTAGGTTCATTTAGCAGCCCCAAAATGAAATATAAGTAAAGTAGAGATAGTGTGTACACACAAGGCAATGTGGTAATAAACATGCAGTAATTTTATAAATCCAGGCAGACCTGTCCATTAAACCCTGATATAATTTTCAAAAATCAGGAAGAAAAGATTTCAGGATATTCAGGATCTGAATAAAGCCATTTTGCAGAATCAGGAAGTAGTTGAGAAGAAGAATAGTTGATATAGCATTCAAATGTGTTTTCCGGTAACACTGCTTTGGGAGGTGGTCTTGCTTTACGATCCCACAGGTCAAGATGCTTAAGGATCTTCTTTACCTACCCGCCATAACCTTTAATATGATGATAATTAACAAAATCATTCTCTCATTTCTGGGAAGTTGGTAAAAATTTTATACTATGCATGTGAAGGCGGGTTACATCATTATCTTCAATCACGCTTATGACCTTCATAGCACCGGACCATTTCGGGCAGGTAAGCGGATCAACCTCGTATATCTTCTGTATCAGCCTAGCCCGATTTTTCCGGTATTCTTTGGATGATCCTTCAGGTTCCAAGTTTGAGGGAATCAGCTCAGCTTTTTCTCCTCTTCCCCCTGACCTCCTCCCTCCAGCCTTTTTTCTTTTGTCCTTTTTTTCGTCTGGCAAGGTCCGGGTCCCTGTTGATGTCAAGGGTAAATGTCCCTGCGCTGAAATCCGGGGCAGCTTCCTTTTTCTTCACAGACCCTGTTTCTTTCAGCTTAATAATATCCTTTGGTACAGGAGGGCCGGCAATATATCGGGGAAGTATTTCCTGAGCAAGAAAAAATTCTCCAAAGGGATAAAAATGAGTTCCTTCATCTTTTGCCCTGCCGGACATTACCTCCAGTATAACGGGTTTCTGGTCTCTTCTTTTGCCAATCCTTTCTGCCATCGCCTTACCGGTTGTCAGCACGTATGGTTTGTTGCCCCTGTTTATCAGTCCCTTATCAAGGGCAGCATAATGGGCCTTTCTCCTGATGGGGGTATAAAGCAGTGATGGTACATGATCTGCGGGAAGAAAAAGGTTGAGCTCCCAGTGTCTTGTTACCGCACGGATACTTTTTTCATTTGTTTCAAAATGATGTCTTTCATCACTCATAAGCAGTTCATTAATACTGCCCTGACTCACGTGGGACCAATCCGGTTCTTCATGAATTGCCCACAGCAGTTCCTTGAAGGTAATAAAACCCCGGTCGTCCGGGACAAGACCATACTCGTGGGGACTGTGCCCGAGTATATAGATCATAATACGGCTCAGATCATGTATCTTTATTCTATTCTTTTTCACCGATTTTTCTTCACCTCTTTGTTTGAGAAAAAGACAGGTTTCATTTTGAATTCACATGGGGTATGACGGCGGGACATGGGCTCCGAGTTACTCGTCACATATGAGAAACGGCTCAATAGATTTTGCTGTCAGAGAACTGAGCCTGGTAATAAGCGTAAGATCGTCTTCTCTGAATCCATAGGGCTTTTCATAGGAATCAATATAAAGAACCCCGATCAACTTATTTTCCTTCAATATAGGGGCGCACATTACTGAGCCTATTTTTAAAAGCTGCAGGGTTCCTGACAGTTCAAGTTCTCTTTCATCTATAACATTGGGGATTACAAGAGGCGTCTTGCTGGAAATAACCCTGTCAACAATCATACGGCTGAAATTGTCATCCTCGCTGACATCATCGGATCTTGATCTTGAAACCACTGTCTCTATCATTTTCCCATATGAATTTTCAGTACATAAAATAATAACAACCCTGTCAATCCTTAGAAAATGATTAAGGATATGATCAAGAAGCAGCCCGGCGATTTCCTCAACACCCGATGACACATGAAAAACATTATTGATATTGTTGATCAGTTCGTTGTTTCTTACTTCGGTCAGGGGTCTGAAAAATGTTGTTGCATCCGGGTCAAAATCACTATCCCTTCCGGGAGCGCCCATGGAATTGACAAATGAGGCTACATGCTCAACACACATTGTTCCCAAACATATAAGAGTCATGCCGATTACTATGGGATCACTTTCTTCTATTTCAAAATATTCATCAGGAGTTATCTTGGAGCCATTTACGTAGGTTCCGTTCTGGCTGTTAAGATCCTTGATGTAAAACAGACCATCTTTTTCTATTATTTTAAGATGCCGCCGGGACACGGACATATCCGAGATTTGAATGTCATTCTCTTCCGACCGGCCGATATAGACACTGCTCCCTACAAGATCAAAAGACTGGTTATGACCGTATCCTGAAAATATATATATTTTTACCATGGCAACCACTCTTTCAAATAGGAAGTAAATGATAGATGAAAAATCCTTTACCGAATTGTTATATATACCAATCCTTTTCACTCAAGTCAAAGTCATTCTATATCAGGGAATTTTTGCATCTCTTCTCTCATAAAAAAGGTTTCCTAAATTAATCGATGCAGGTATAATTCACTGATTTTTTAACTCGTGCCCATCCAGAAAGAGGCAATTTCTGGATGGAGCTTTCAGCGGTCAGCTATCAGCCGTCAACTAAGTCTTTATTTTAAAAGCCTTTTGCTGAAAGCTGAACGCTGAGTGCTGACAGCTATCGAACAATAACTTTAGTTTTTGGATGGGCACTAACTCAGAAAACACACCGGATATACAGATTAATAGTATGACAGAGATCAGCTACTTTATCGGGAAGACAATATCATCCAGGCAGCATCTTCTTATGAAAAAGATGGGCACATCAAAAGATGCGTCCTTTCTTCATATTGTCCCGACAAAGGGCAGGGTAATGGAGCTTGAGACAGATTCCGGGTTTTGGCTTAACCGGCGGGTCAATACCCTCACCGGCATGATTCACCGGATATTCAATGAAGATATAAAACCTGAAAAATACCCTGACTATTCTCCCATCGACGAGATCCTCAGGCAAATGCTCGTGAAAAAGGCCCTTTTGGACAGATCTGTTATTCCGCAGGGGCTGGCCTATTTTAATTCACTTTTTTCGGATAATAGCCTGGACAGAGACTACCCCGGCATATTCAGAAACATCTCCGGTTTTTTCAGTCACCTTTATCGCAATAACTACGAAGACATCTATGCCAATGACCTTGGAGGCAGGATTATTTGGCAGGAGGAAAAAGAACCGGGCTCTGCTGATGAAAAATTTGCCCTTGAAAGTGATCTTCTCTGGCTCCTGGGAGATTATGAAGAACTGAAAAGGGAAATAAGGGGATATGACGATGATGATATCTTTAGAAACGTAAGAGATTTTCTCAAAGAAAAAAACCTTCCGTCATACATTGAAAGTTTCAATGTAATTATCCTTGACAGCCTTACCCATATCTCAAGAATCGAGGAGGAAATCCTCTTTCACCTGATTAATTCGGTTGATGAATTATGGTGGCTCATTGATTATGAAAGCACCGGGGACGATCCGGTCGCCGATTTTCGAAAATCCTGCGGTAAAGAAGACAACCGCAAGAAAGGTCCTGCAGAAGGAGGAGTTGAGGCCTGTCGGATATATTATTCACTTGTTTCCCTGATGGACAGGCTTCATGAAAGCGGAGTTCCATACAGGATTGAAGAGGCTGAAAAGGTTTCATATCCAAACCCCTGTGCAGGTGCAATATACACAGACAAAAACATCGATTTTAATACGGGAGTAAGCACCTTAAAAATTAGATCATTTCCCGGAGAAGTTGATGAAGTAAGGTCCATCGCGTCTGAGATAAAACGGATAATCCATGAACAGGAAGCGGATGGAAAAATGAGCCCCGGGAATATACGGGTAATATTCCCGGACCTGAATGACTATGCATCCATTGTCTCTGAAATATTCACTGAGTATGGGCTTCCCTTCAGTCTTACAAAGGGAATCCCGCTTTCTTCACACCCCTTTTCACATATTTTCCTGAAGGTGCTTCAACTGCCCCTCGAAGAATTCAGAAGAGAAGATCTTTTCAACCTTTTTTCACTGAGAATAATAAATCAGGATTTCCTTAAATTTGAACTCCCGGATTTTTCATTGGATATCTTTCATGATGACCATTATCTTCACGGCGATGCCCCGGAAGACCTGAAGAATCTGTTTAGTTCAGAAATTTCCGGGAATATCTCAAAAAAGCCGGACATACACCTGTTTGATACTGCTATGAGAAGATGCGGTATTGACCGGCTCGGGACAGGATTGCAAAACATCGACAATGATAAAATAACAGTCTTCAGGGATATTTACTTTGATGCGATAATGGAAACAAAAAATCCCGATGAAAAAAAATCTCTGAGGCTTGAATATTACTGTTTTCTATACCAGCGGATTATTTTTAAATCCATACTTACCCCCTTTACTGCACTGCTGCACTGCAGGACACCGGAAAAAATAGTTGAAACATTCAATGAAATAATCCGCCTAATGGGTTTTCCATTAAATATTATTGAGAGCAATAACAGTGATACAGGCTTTAAGCCTGCCGTAAAAAGAGGACTTTTGAAAAGAGATATAAGGGCATTTACCCTGTTAAATGAACTCCTGAATATAAGTCACAGGGAAATAGATCTAGCACAACAGCTCTTTAAAATAGAAAAAAGCGATATCCTGCTCGATTCTTTTTATAGCGCTTTAAATAACAGGATAAATAACAAGTATCTGCTTGATGAGAGGAATCCTGATGTAATTCGCGTATCACAATGGCTTGAAACCAGGGGCCGCTCCTTTGACTATGTTTTCGCAGGAGGGCTTACAGCAACCGGATTCCCGTTAAAAGAGGAGCCTGATTTTATTATCCCGGAGTCGTCCAGAGGGATATTCAGGATTATTGATCCGGTTGACCAGTCCAAACAGTTGTTCAGCAGTCTGTTAAAGAATTATGAAAAAGGGCTTTACCTTTCATATCCTGAAAATATTTCCGAAAAACCCGTGCAGCCTTCACAGGTCATTCAGGACCTTTACGCTCTTATAGGATCCGCCGGACCGGAGAGCCATGCAGATGAAACCCTTTCCTGGAACCCGAACCATTTCTATACCGCGGACAATGAGCTGCTTAACGCCGACAGAAATAAAAAGGAAACGACTGACAACATTAGTGGTTCATGGTTCAATCTCAAAGACATAATTATTAAAGACCATTCTTCAGAAGAAGACATTATAAGGGGAATAAAGGCAGTTGCTTCCCGGTCCGCCGGAAACGGACTCTTTGAGTATGACGGGCTGATTGAAAATGCAACCGAATTTCCCCGGTTCAGCAAAGAAAAAGTCAGGACATTCTCATCTTCCAGCCTTGAAACCCTTGCAAACTGTCCTGTGAAATACCTCTTTCAATATATCTACAAAATGAAAGACCTCGATGACATAACCCCCGAGGCGACACAGAAGGATATTGGCCAGTTTGTACATGATATCCTTAATCTTTTTTTTAAAAAACTGGCAGATCTTAAGACCAATATCTACAACCTCGGTATTGACAGGGCCTTCCGCATAGCCGCACAAATTGTAGAAAAATATTTTGAAAAAAGATCCGTTCTTGATCGTCTTGATTTTGCGGAATTTTATAAACTTGAATTATTTTCAACTCTTACACGGCAATCGGTGACAGACGAAAGGGAAGGTATTATCGCATCTCTGCTGCGTTACGAAAACGAGCATTTCATGAACAGGATTCCCGAGGGGATTGAGTTTGAATTCGGAAATCATGACAAATTGGTCAAGCTGGGAAATGTTTTTATCAAAGGATATATTGACAGGTTTGACA
>JASFHE010000209.1:0-9903 GCA_050123415.1 Desulfobacteraceae bacterium
CTCTTCATTCTCTTACTGTCTTCGAACTGTGCGGGAACAAAGCCGTTTTTTAAGACCGGAAAGATCCCTGCGCTTACACCTCCCCATTCCACATATATGACACATGTAAACAGATACAGTGATAGTTACAGCTACATCCCCACTTCCGCAGAAGAAAACGGAATATTCACACCGGGCAAGGGACAATATAAATTTTCAGTATCATTACCCGTGAAAGCCAGGTTAGAATTCTAATTCTAATTATTTTTCCTCCACATAACAATCCTACAAGCTCATCCTTGCTATTTTGTTAAACATGAAATAAATTCCGGAAAGGTATCAGAAAGTATCTTTAATCGATTCCTGCAGTGATTATTACAGGCTGTATTCAGTTGTATGGGCAGGATAAAATCAAAGGAGATTTTGAGATGTCAGAGCTTAACTACAGTAATTCTCTCCCTGGTGTTTCCGGGCCGGGAGAGCCCGGAATGCTTTTTTGTTTTGAAATTACACTTACCTTTCCCCGCGTACAGAACATAAACAATTTACCTTCGGGCGCAGGTCGGGGTGCGGTGTATCTGGATCAGGGAGTAATCTCAGGACCTTACCTAAATGGGAAGATTGTCCCCCACAGCGGCGGCGACTATGCCCTTTTCAGGCCGGATGATACAGTAGAACTGAATGCGCGCTATATGCTTGAAGCGGATGACGGCACATTAATCTACATGCAGAACCGCGGTTTTCTGTGGGGACGATATAAAGATTCAATGGAAAAGATTAAGGCATGGATGTTCGAAAGCGGACCGGAAGTCTCTCCGGATGAATATTACCTGCGCGCGAATCCGGTATTTGAGGTAGAGGAAGGAAAATATGACTGGCTTACACGCTACGTCTTCGTGGGCATTGGTACCAGACAAAAGCTGGGTAACACAATTCGTTATTACGCACTGCTTTAAAAATATCTACGAAATTTAACCGGAAATACCTGATTATTCGGCTTTTGATATTTCAAACCTGGTATTATCTATCTCAAGACATGCAGTATTACCAATTACAAGTTCTTCGTTTATCTGTTTGAGGAACTTTTTAAAAGTAGTTTCCCCTCCTTCCAGTTCAATATCCGTATCAGCACAGACAGCGTAATCATTATCTATTAGTTTAAGTTTTATACTCATCTTACACACCTCCTTTTTAATGGTTTTTCTTATAAACCTGTTATATAATCAACAGATCATTAGGCATACTAACAAAAGTTTTGCGAATATCAGCATTTATTAATAATATCAATATGTTAATTATACTAATAATTATTATCAAAATCAAGATTTTAATTCTGAAGGGACATATTAAATGGTAGAAAAAATACGTGTAGCAACCGGAGTAAGCCAGCTTGACCGGCTTTTAGGCGGTCTCCTTATTGGCGATAACGTAGTGTGGTATGATGATGCAGGCAGTCTTGCTTCGGTATTCTGTTTAAATTTCATACAGGCATCCGAAGCACAGAATAAACATATAATATATGTAAGCTTTGATCGTTCACCGAGAAATCTTCTCGAAAAACTGGGGCCGCTTGCAAATTATGCATCCATGACCATCCTGGACTGCTTCACCTGTGGAAAGGGTGAAGGCTCCGAGATTTTCCTGAAATTTTATGAAACTGAGGATACCCCCCATAACTGTAAAATTATTGTATCTGAAAACCCGAGAGATGTGGATAAAGTTATGGAGGCATTTTATGGCATACATGGAGATATGGAAGGAGATGTCAGATTCGTTTTTGAAAGCCTGACAGGCATGCAGGAAATCTGGGGCGGAGAGGATTCCCTGCTTAAATTTTACACCCATTCCTGCCCACGGCTTTACGAACTGAATACTGTTGCCTACTGGATTATGGAGAAAGAAGCACATTCGACCCGTTTAAAGGCACATATCAATCAAATCGCTCAGGTAGCGATTGATCTCTCTGTAAAAAGGGGCACAACTTCATTAATGATCCTTAAGGCAGAAAACCGGGATACTGAATCATTAAACAAGCCGGTTAAATACTGGACCAAAGAACTCAATGTTATCTTTGATTCTGAGAAACGAAATCCAACCCTGATAGATTTAGGTATGCGTCTGAAAGAACTCCGCACAAAGCGGGGGCTTTCACAGACGGAACTTGCCAAACTTATTGGCGTCACACCAAGTACAATATCACAGGTGGAGAGCAATTTAATATATCCTTCTTTACCCGCCCTTTTTAAAATAGCGGAAATTCTCTCCATAGATGTCAGCTCTTTTTTTCATGATTCGAATAATGCAGGCAATCCCGTGGTTTTCACGGATTCCAACACTTCCGAAATAAAATTTGCTGATCTTCCTGCCGAAAGCATAGAGGCGAAACTCCTGACCCCCCTTGATTTCAATCCCAAGGCCGAACCTTACCTTATCGAAATACAGCCGAAGAAATCCCTGCCTTCGCACTTCTTTATTCATAAGGGTGAAGAGATCGGATATCTTTTAAGTGGAAAGTTGCAGCTTAAGATGGAAAACGCGGTTTACAATGTACATGAAGGCAACGTGGTATACCTGACATCCGAATTACCTACACAATGGGTGAACCAGGGATCAAGCCCGGCCAGACTTCTGTGGTTTAAGATTAAATAGTGTTCATCCAAAAACATCCGTTTTTTGATGAACGCTGTCAGCTATCAGCATTCAGCTGTCAGCTTAAAGCATAAACAAAAAAGCCTTTTGCTGAAAGCTGAGCGCTGAGTGCTGACCGCTGCCGAACAAAAACTTTAGTTTTTGGATAGGCACTAACTCAGGAATTTAATATCTTTTTAGCTGTTTCATCATTCACATCGGAAACATGGGGTATCCCTGTCTCTCTTTCTGTCTCTCTGTTTCCTGAAAAAATATCCTCCCTGGATATCTGGTCGAGTGAGAACTTTCTCGCTCCTGCCATGAGCTGCTGAAGGCCGCAGGCCAGCTTGTCGGCCAGGGTATAAAAGGCTATGGCGCCATATGGAATATTTTTCATTTCTTTTTTGCCTACCTTTTTCTGGACATCAAAATAAGAGGCAAAAATATCCTCGGCTTTACTCCCTACATTACTTACTGTCCTGGGAAGGTTGTCCCAGTTGCCGTTCAGTTTCTCTTTTCTTTCCGGATTCAGAACGCCTTCGATGTTGGCGCCAACAAAACCCGGTATCATGATGGCCCTGCCCATACATACTAGCTTGGTAAAAGGAGCGCCCAGCGCAAGCGCCTTAAATATACTGTCTTCAAGAGCAAATCCTCCGGCGAAAGACATATCAACGACCTTTTCACCTTTAGCGGCAAGCAGATTCGCATATTCATAGGCCTTGGCATGAAGGAAGATAGACGGTACTCCCCAGCTCTGCATCATGTTCCATGGACTCATACCCGTTCCTCCTCCTGAACCGTCTATTGTAAGAAGATCACATCTGGCATCAGTAGCAAATTTAATTGCCATGGCAAGCTCTTCCATCCCATATGAACCGGTCTTTAATGTGACCCTTTTAAAACCGAGGCTCCTGAGGTAATCGACAGATGACATGAAGTCTTCTCTTACCTGCTCAACGGAATTCAGATTTGTACCACCAAGACGGCTGTGGCGAGCAAAAGATTTGATGGCGCCTTCTTTAAATGCCTGCTTTACCAGCGGCTTTGTGGGATCAGGATCAACAACATACCCTCTTTCTTTAAGGAATGTGGCATATTCAAGGCTTGTAACCTGTATTTCGCCGCCAATGTCCTTAGCGCCCTGTCCCCATTTCAATTCGATAATACACTTATTACCATATTTGTCAGCGACAAACTCCGCCACACCATTTCTGGTGTCTTCAACATTAAGCTGAACAATAATAGCTCCGTATCCGTCGTGATAGCGCAGGTATGTATTTATACGGCGTTCAAGTTCCGGAGCACTGGTAATTTTGCCCTTTCCGGCTTTTCCCTTACCTATCCTGGATTCAAGATCAACACCCACTACATTTTCGCCTATGACTACGGGGATGCCCACAAGTGATCCGCCTATAGCAAAAGAGTCCCAGTATTTGGCAGCAATAAATGTTGAGCCCAGAGCACCTGTCATAACAGGAACACGAATTTTGGTCTTTAATTCGTTTCCAAATTCCGTTTCAAGGCTTACATTCGGGAATATGCAATCATCGGGATCATTTGAAAGGCCTTTCCGGAGACCGTGCGCACCATATGCGTATCCCTGGATCCTGAGGGCATTATAATTAACCCCTACATGGGTTGTATTGTTTCCCCCGGCAGTTACTGTTCCGAAATCCCTGGGATAAAGAAGTTTTCGGCCAACAAGACTGGATAGCCATGTTTCACATTTTCCCTGGCAATCCGCGCGGCAAAGTGTACACAGACTCGATTCGGCAGGGTTTCCTCTGTTAGTAGTTCCAAGCACATCATTGTTCTTTTCAAATCTCATTTCAATCCTCCTTTGATGAAAATAGATAAAAAAAAGGCATCTTTCCTGAGTTTCATCAAGAAAAGACACCTTTGTCTCTAATAAATGGTCCCGCACACCGTTGTGCGGATATTATTACTAATAATATAATTTTTCTTTTATTAGTTTATATAAATTTATGTGTCAAGTTATTTCAGGTTAAAAACTACTATTTTTTAAAGTTATACTGATTTTAATACAGAAATCAGGACAGAATTTTCAATTAATCCCGGGAAAACTTTTCCCTGTAGATCTCTTTATGACCTTTATGTCTGCCGAAACTCCTTACTTCCGAAATAGTCATATCCTGGATATCAAGTTCCGGGTTGCATCATCATTCCTTTTCTGATAAAAGTCCGTTTGTCGGGGGTGGAAGCCCTTTGTGTGTATAACCGAATAATTTTCTCAGTGTCAGGGATTCCGCGATGACAGGTTTAACTGAAATACTTCTTATTATTGCGATTATTTTAGCTATTTTTGTACTGCCCAAAAGGTTCGGCAGAAAGCCTGAACCTGTTATCAGGCTGAGAAGAAAAAGCCTGAAACTTACCGGCTGGAACCGTATGGCGATCCTTCTCTCCATCCTCTGGCTGGCCTTCTTCGCGTTCTATCTGGAGCCCTGGAATAACGAATGGCAAATCTTCCTTTATGCGGGAATCAGCCCTGTCGTCCTGTACTGGGGCATCTTCTGGATAATTCTAGGCTTCAGAAAAAAGGGAAGATAAGACCGGACTCCCCCCCCTTTGTCATGTTTTTAAGCCAGATCCAGATAAAAAGGAATGGCATGATTTGATGAATTGAGTTCTCTGGTTTCACCCAGATACCACTTTTTAACACTAATTCCTTTTTCTTCAATTTTTTCCACAATTTTTTTAATATTGATAAGCGGATGACGGGAAAATACGGTTGGTAAACCATATGTCAGACTGCACATCAGACATTTGCCTGGTCTTTCAGTCAAATCAAACGCCAGAACAATCTGTTTTTTATCGGAATTCAAAAATTTAAGCCGAATATCATATGCACCCTCCGATGCATCGCCGTACAATGCTTCAAAAAACCGGTCACCTGTTTCCGGTGGTATAAGCGTATCCAGAAAATCCTGTGTCAATATCTGTTCCATTTTCATCTGACCTGTTTATAAGAGTTATCCTTTTTGAGGAATGAAGTATATTGAGTTACATATTGTATGTCAATATGATGATAAGAAGGCATACCCCTTTACGCTGATAACTGTTCACTTGTTTGCCGGTATTGTGGCGGATTGATAGCTGCATAATTTTGAATTTTTCAACTGTCCCTTCATCTCTTTCACCTTTATATAGCTAGTGCCCATCCAAAAACTAAAGTTTTTGTTCGGCAGCTGTCAGCACTCAGCGTTCAGCTTTCAGCAAAAGGCTTTTAAAATAAAGACTTAGCTGACGGCTGATAGCTGACCGCTGAAAGCTTCATCCAGAAATTGCCTCTTTCTGGATGGGCACTAGCTAATCAGCATCCAAATCCCGGGATTTGAACTTCTGTTTATAGAAATCGGGTCCTGGAAAGTCCGGTTGTACAAAAGGATGATGATTATGGCAGGCAAAACATTCTTTCTCATTTTTCTCCAATATCTGAGGTAAACAGTTTCTTTAAAAAATATAAAATCAGTAAAACTGCAATCGCAGTAATTATGTTAACAGCATTCAGATATTCCATATTTTGCCTCTTGAATTTTGAATACTAACAGTCAGGGGCTGACACCAATACATTAGAAAAAGACAAGGGTTTTTAACAGGAAATTCCGTAACCAAAACAGTACTGTGCCGAATATATTCCATATAATGGGAATATTTATCAAGACAATCAAAATTATAAAACCGACTCCTGTCCGGCCAAGATTTTCGTAGCTGCGCCGCAATTCCTGCGGCAGCAGATATTTGAAAAGATGGCTGCCGTCAAGCGGCGGGATGGGAATCAGGTTGAACATGGCCAGAACAATGTTAAGAAATGCCACGTTCAGCAATACTTCTACGGCCAGAGCTGCCTGGGGGCCTCCGAAAATGAATTGAACAACATTGAGCAGCATGATCATCACTACGGCTATCAAGAAGTTTACTGCGACGCCGGCAACTGAGACGCAGATGTCACCCATGACCGGTCGCCGGTAATAATACGGATTTACCGGAACGGGCTTTGCCCCGCCGATGATAAACGTCCCTTTTGAAAGAATATAAGCGGCGATTGGTATAATAACGGTCCACATCGGGTCAATATGGGGGATCGGGTTTAACGTGAGGCGCCCCCGGTCTTTGGCTGTCCGGTCTCCGAACAACAGGGCGGCATAGCCGTGTGCCATCTCGTGGAGCACGATACTTTCCACCGACAATGCTATTATGAAAATGTTTATTATCATTTCGCTCCTTCACAATTGATGGACTCGTAAAAAGTCAGTAAAGTCATCACTCCCGCGGAGGCGGGAGTCCATAAGTATTTGAAATAAATAGATTCCCGCCTTCGCGGGAATGACAGAAAAAGACGATTTTAGACTTTTTACGAGACTGTCGCAATTGATATTTTGAAGTATGCCACTACAGTAACGGGAGTATGGATATATGGGTCAACTCCCGTTTTATTACTTTGTTTTCTCTTTATTTTGAGATTTTCAGGAAATGATTTCTTCAATCGCAGAGATCAATACTGGTATATCTCTTTGGACAGTCTCCCATACAATTACCATATCCACATCATCGTACTCATGAATCATTATATTCCTCATTCCAGTCATCTCATGCCATTGATATCCTGGATGTATATGATATGACAAGTTTACAAGCTTCGAGGATATCAGTTAAATACTCATCATCCCGCGGCATATATCGACTCTGCTGATTCAAGAATTGTATTTCTACGAATAAGGTTCCTGCTTGATTCAATTCCACGCCTACTGACAAGATCGACCTTATAGCCAAGCAACTGTTCAAGTTCCTCCTTCATCCTGGCGAGGTCAAAGAGTGTATGCTGAGCGCTTTCGTTAAAACTCACAAGGATATCAATATCACTATCCGGATTAAAATCATCTGTAAGCACAGAACCAAACAGGGAGAATTCATTAATCTTATATTTTTTACAGAATTCTTTAATCCCTTTTTCAGGAATTTCTATTTTACATTTACCCAAGACTCAACACCCCTGGTTTAAACACTGTTTTTTCATAAGAGTATAATAATTATATAGAAAATAGACAGCAAGTCAAATATTTGCACAAGACCTCAATACGATCTGCATTAATAATTTATCAGGACCGGACTTTAACATGGGACACTCACTACTATATTAGTCACTGGTTACTGATAACTGTTTTACCGTTTTCCGGTGCGTAAAAAACCGTAAAAAGCGCCTGAAAAGCCTCCGACAAGATGGCTGAACTGTGAAATTCTGTCAACTTTCAAGGATGCCGCTACTTCGTTTCCGATAAAAAGAACAGCAATAATAATAAAGGTCAAAGGAATCTCTTTCGATTTAATATTGGAAAAAGAGCCCAGCAGGATCAGCATGAAGGCTAAACCACTGCCGCCAATCAGGGAATTGGAAAATATAGCGGCATTTAATAAAGCTGTTGTCACGGCAGTAATAAAAAACATTTCCAGAAGCCTGGCAGAACCGTATTTTTCTTCAATCAAAGGCCCGATAAGCAGGATAACCATCAGGTTCCCCATCAGGTGGGGCCACCCGGCATGGCCGACGGCATAGGAAATCAGTCTGAAATAAAATACCGGATCAAAAAAAGAAAGGCTTGCCGGAGAAGTAAATAACCCTGCAGCAGCATTTGAAAAGGACAGGATTAAAACCGCAATGCAAATTATCGTGTAGGTCAGAATAACAGGTGAATTATATTTTATTTTCATTTTTTAACAATATTTAAGGAACTTCCCTTTTCAGAAGTTGTCTAACTCTACATTAAAGCCCCTCTACTACTCCTAAACTCTTTCCCTCGCAGAGTATAAACAAGAGGGAATATACTTCTCCTTTTTATAGAGTGATGGGCAGCCGGACGAACCCTCCGGTTCGGCTGCCCACCTTCTCTTACAAGACAATCAGGTGTCAGGTCTTCCGCAATAAAATTTTTTCACAGCAAAGAGTGAAATGAAGCAGCAATGCACTTCTGCAGGAACATCCCCTTTGCCACGGACATCTCCGTTTTTTACACGGAGTTATAAACCAAATTCTCCTGCCCATAACATTTCAAGAAAGATTTCCCATGGCAGCACCTCAATAGAGTTATCAAGTTTTCTTGGCTGTTTTTCCATTGAGACAATTAAAACCCGCCTGACTGAATGCTCTTCCATGAGGGCCCTCAGGCTTTTTGTATGGCCGCTATGTATCTTCTGCGTCCCTTTGATCTCAATCGCAATTTCCATATCTGCGAGAATAAAATCAACTTCAAATCCTGTACTTGTTCGCCAGAAACGAATGTCGAGTTCAGGGTTCCTGTATGCCTGGTAAGCTTTAAGCTCCATAAGAATGAAATGCTCAAAAGATTTACCAAATTCAGGAGTGCCTGTCCGGGGTTTACGGCGTGCCAGATAGTTGGAAACCCCAATATCAAAAAGATAAAATTTTTCCGTTTCTATAAGCCGCCTGTTTTTGGTCTTTTTCCACGGAGAAATTCGAAAACCAAGAAGTGTGTCTTCAAGTATCTGGAAATATGTTCTTACTACTTTTGCACTTACTCCGGTTTCTCTGGCTGCATTCGTATAATTGATCAATTCCCCTGATGTCAGTGATGCTATTCTTATAAATTCGGCAAAAGCAGGGATGTTTTGTATGAGAGCTTCCGAAGCAATTTCTTCCTTTAAGTAATCTCCAATATATGCCCGAAGGTCCTGTATCGGATCCGGTGATAGAAAATGCGGAGGCAAAAGACCCGAAATCATAATCTCTTCAAGGTCAAACCCCTCTGTTTCCATATATGAAAGGGGTGCCATTGAATATCTCCACGCCCTACCTCCTAAAAGATTCGCGTGGTTACGCCGGAGTTTGCGTGCACTTGATCCTGTCATTAAAAATGAAGTTTCGCTGTTTTCAATCAACCAGTGAATTTCATTCAAAAGATCAGGCACCATCTGAATTTCATCGATAATAACAAGACCGTGGTGTTCCCTGTATTGTTCCCTTAGTAATGAGGGGCGGGATACATAATCGGCAAATATATCAGTCTTTAATAAATCGATAATAACCGATTTTTTAAAATGTTCACCTATCCAGTGTGTTTTTCCCGTTTTTCGCGGGCCCCAGAGAAATGCAGAACGGTTGCCCGGCAAATTTATGTTTAATAATCTTTTTGTAATTTTATTCATATGGAGGGAATATAATCTAGATAATTTACCCCGTCAAGCAATATTATCCTCAAGGGCTAGATATATACTGTCCTCCATTCATGCACCGGTCAATGTCAGGGTTTATTACTG
>JASFHE010000210.1:0-9893 GCA_050123415.1 Desulfobacteraceae bacterium
CATACCTTTAGAAGTAGCCAAGCAATACTATGGAGATATTAATCTCAAACGCACCACAGGCTCCATGGAGATAACTTCGGTTGAACTTCACAAAATCATTGTCCAGGTAGATGATATTAAAAATGTTGAATCGACTTCTCAGGGTATCGATGCAATGTTAAAAAAATTCCATAGCAAGCTGGATTATGAAATGAGCGTACCCCTTGCACTTCTCCGCCAGGCAGAAGCGACCAAAAGGACAATGAATATTGTTCTTGGCTCAATTGCCTGTATCTCTCTGCTTGTTGGTGGTATCGGCATTATGAATATCATGCTTGCATCGGTTACGGAAAGAACTCGCGAAATAGGGATAAGGCGCGCTATAGGAGCAAAAAAGAAACAGATCATTGTACAGTTTCTAATTGAAACAGTGGTGCTTTCAACAATAGGAGGAATCCTCGGACTCGGTCTTGGTATAACCATTCCCCTTTTTATCACCCTCTTTTCCGGTATGCCTACGGTAATAACGGCATTCAGTATTATGCTTCCGTTTATAATAAGTATAGGTATAGGCATAATCTTTGGAATTTACCCCGCAGCCAGGGCAGCTGAAGTTGACCCTATCATTGCACTCAGACATGAGTAATTTATTTATAAAAACATATTGAATCCTAAATCATATTTATCATATGATCTGGAATTCATTTGTTTTGTAAAAACATCTTATCTTTTTAGAACCCATGAAATCTGAGATAAAAGAGGAGTTATTTTGCATTCCGATTCTTCCCCATCAAACGATATTGAGACCTCTAATCCGCCACAGATAAATAATAACAGCATAGTTTACAGATTTAAGGCCCTTCACTCCCTGCAGTATGTTGACTGCAGATGGCTGATACTGGGAAATTTTGTTTCTTTTATTGCAATCGGAATGCAGCAGCTTACAAGAGCATGGCTGATATTGAGACTCACTAATGATTCTCCCCTTGCTCTGACATTTGTCACAATGGCATTTGCACTCCCGATGACTGTTGTATCACTACTGGGCGGAGCACTCGCTGACAGAATCCCAAAACGCAAGTTAATGATTATAAGCCAGTCAGTAACTTTTTTTATGATACTTGTACTTGCAACGCTTGATTACACCGGACTTATCAGATTCTGGCATCTGATTGTTATTGGTGTTATTAATGGTTCTGTGGTGGCAGCGAGCATGCCGAGTAGACAGTCCATAATTTCTGACATTGTTCCCGAAGACACAATCATGAGTGCGATCGCCCTCAGTAATTCTGTTAACAACGGGACAAGGATTCTCGGTCCGTCGCTGGCCGGTGTTTTAATTGCTTTTATTGGTACGGCATGGGTTTTTTATTTAATTGCAGTGGTTCAGTTAATTGCGTTATTTTTCACCTACAAGTTAAAAACAGGAACCCAGGCGACAGGTAAAAGCAATAAAAGCTTTACAGGGGATATCGCAGAAGGATTCAGATATGCGAAGACAAATCCTGTAATACTCGGACTCGTTCTCCTTACACTTGTGCCGGCAATTTTCGGATTTCCATATATTACTCTACTGCCTGCATGGGCAAGGGAGGCACTGGACGCCCAGTCACTTGGTGTGGGCGTTCTGGAGGCCATGATGGGCTTTGGCTCACTCCTTGGCGCCCTTATCCTTGCATCAATAAAACATATAAAAAACAGAGGGGTATTTCTTATTGTAAACGGATTTGCATGGGGTCTTGCACTTCTGCTGTTCTCCAGGTGTGGATCATACTATACTGCCTACCCCGGTATATTTGTGGTGGGTTTCATGAGTTCGATATTCATGTCGCTCAATAATACATTGATGCAGGTTAAGTCATCTGACGAAATGAGAGGGAGAATGGTAAGTCTCTCCATGATGACATTCGGCATCATGCCTTTAAGCGCAGTACCATTCGGCATACTTGCAGAGCACACCGGTACTGCTCATTCACTTACAATCGCCGGTGCCCTGCTTTGCGCATTTATAATATTTTTCTATATATTCACACCAAATTTCAGGAAAGTTGCAAAGTAGGATTTTACCTCAAATAGCTGCTCCATTGATCAGCCGTATCCCTGATATATCCTTCAGGTACTTCCACCATTATTCTGTTATGGCCCGGGAGCAGTATATCCACTTCAAGCTCTGCGAGACGGTAAAGCGATTCCCTGTGCTTTAAAGGATCAGCACCATGAAGATCAAACCTGCCTATGGCATAATCAGCGTAAACCACATCTCCGGGAATCAGTACTTTCTGCTGACGTTCATACAGGGCTACAGCTCCGGCCGAATGACCGGGGATATGCAATACTTCCCATTTCATGTCCCCAACTTCAAGAATATCATTATCATTCAGCTTCCTATCGACATTTAGTTTAAATATTCCGTCCTTCAGACCGTACTGTGCCTGGCACATGTTCCTGAACATATCCATGCCGTATACAGCCCTCTCATCACCCTTTTCAAGAGATTCTGCCTCAACCGAATGGCCCCATAACTCCACATCCGGAATCTCCGCTCTGATTTCGGGAAGGCAGCTTATATGATCAAGATGTGTGTGAGTCATGATGATTCTTTTTATTTCATTAAGATCAATGCCAAGGGCTGCAACGGCATCAAGCTTATATCTGCCCTTCCCTACAAGTCCCGCATCTATCATGGAAAGATCCCCTGATCCGGGTCTGCCGATTATATAGACATGGGAATCGGGTATCATATCGTCCTGACCTTTAATAAAGTATACGCCTTCAGCCACTTCTGTCATGGGTTGCTCCTTTTTATTTTAAGTCATTTAACAGCTTGAAACAGGAAATTAAAAACATTGTCTAATAAGAAACATACCCTATAGAAAGTTGGACTTCAAGGAGATTGTTGTTTATAGGATACATTGCAAACAGGTCAATATTTCGATATATTTTCATCACCCTGATATCCGACATGGATTTCCCTACCCGATTGACATCGCCTCATTTGCAATTTATATTTATGGAACGAATTTAGTCATACAAGGAGTTTTAAAATGTTTGATTTTGCAGATGAAGGAGAAGGAATGCACTACGAAGGTCATTGTATCAGACCTCCCAGTGAAGCATACAGCATATTGCTTCAGGTTACGCTGGGCTGCTCTCATAACAAATGTACATTTTGCGGGACTTTCTCGGATAAACGGTTCACAATAAAAAACGATAAAACTATATTGAGTGATATACTCTATGCTTCAAAATACATGAAACGTCAGGATCGCGTTTTCCTCATGGACGGAGATGCATTAATAATTCCTCAAAAACGACTGATATGGATACTCACTGAAATAAAAGAACATCTTCCATGGGTAAAAAGAGTTGGCGCCTATGCCAACACCAAGGGAATTAAAATGAAATCCCTGGAAGAACTCATTGAATTAAAAGAGAACGGACTTGGAATCCTTTATCTTGGAGTTGAAACCGGGGACGATGAAGTCAGGAAAAAAATAGTCAAAGGCTCTACTACTGCAGAATGTATAGAAATGGGTAGAAAAGTAAGGGAAGCCGGGATAAAATTATCGGTTACCGTTCTTCTGGGTATAGCAGGGAAGGACAAATCCCTTGAACACGCAAAAGCCACGGGAGAACTGTTAAGCGCCATGGACCCGGACTATATCGGCGCTCTTACAGTTATGTTTGTTCCCGGAACCCCTCTACACAGAGAGTATGAAAGGGGTGAATTCGTTCTTCCTGATGAGTTTGGTTTTTTAAAAGAGTTAAGAGAGATGATTGCCCATACTGATATTACCAGGGGTCTTTTCTTCTCAAACCATGCATCAAATTACCTGCCGATCAAAGCAAGGTTGCCCAGGGGAAAACAGGATGCCCTCGACCAGATTGACAGGGCACTCAGCGGTAATGTTGAACTGAAACCCGAATGGCTCAGGGCGCTTTAATTTCTCCTTCCCTTGTAGGAGGCGGCAAATCACTCTTATAAACAAGGGTTCGGTAAGGAAAGGGGATTTCTACTCCTTCTTTATCGAACCTTTTTTTAATCTTTTCAAGTAGCCAGAACCTGGCATACCTCAAATCATCCGGAGTCGGAACCCACATATAAAGGCGCAGGTTAATAGAAAAATTTTCACAGGACACCACCCGTACAAAGGGGGTCTCAGCTTTACCATCTCTATGTGGACACATTTCAGCCTCTTTAAGGATAAGTCTTCTGGCGAGATCAATATCCGTATCCAGGCTGACACCCAGCACAAGAGTACACAGTACTCCGGGATCAATAATACTGTAATTAACCAGTGTCATTTCATCCAGCTTTGAATTTGGTATTAATATACGGGTATCCTGAAGTGTTCGGGCTATTGTATGCCTCAGTGTTATTTCTTCAATTGTGCAATATTGCCCGTCAAACTCAACTTTATCACCTATTTTAACAGGCCTGTAAAAAGCGATAAAAAGACCTGCTACAAAATTTGAAATGGTTGACTTTGCAGCAAATCCGCCAATAATAGCCATCGCACCGGCACTTGCCATAACAGGAGCAATAAGGTTTTTCAGGCCGGGGACAAAAATAGAATATATAAATACAGCAATAATAAAGATCAGGACGTTTTTTATCCTGATAAAATAGCGGTAAAAGGTAAAGTCAATTCTGCTTTTTAATTTTTCTAAAAACCCCTTCGGCCTTTCCAATATGAAGGTTGTAATAGAGCAGGTGATCCAGGATGCGATTAGAATAATCAAACCGATTATAATAGTTCCGACGATTGTTTGGGAATCAATCAAACTTAAAATGAAATCTCTGTTAATCACCTGAAATCAAGCCTCAACTATTCCGTTTTCATATAGATTTTTCACTATTGCCGTCCGTGCCTTTTTCCCTGGGAGGTGGCGGCAGATCTTTTTTATAGACAAGGGTTCGATATGGAAATGGTATTTCAACACCTTCTTTATCAAAACGTTTTTTAATGTGTTCGTACAGCCAGAACCTCGCAAGCCACATATCTCCTGCATCCCTTACATTAACATAAACTCTCAACCCTATTGAAAAATCACCATGAGATATTACTCTGACCACGGCTTTCTCAGCATCTTTATCTCTGTATGGACATCTTTCAATCTCTTCAAGTATCAACCGTCTTGCAAGATCAAGATCAGTATCATAACTCACACCAAGCTCAACTATGCATTTCATGCGCGGATCAATGATACTGTAGTTAACCAGGGTCATCTCATCGAGTTTGGAATTCGGAATAACAAGGCGTTTGTGTTCCCAGGTAAGCATGATGGTATGCCTGAGAGTAATATCCTCCACCGTTCCGTATTCATTTTCTATTGTAACCGTATCACCTATGCGTATCGGCCTGTAGATAGCCAGGGAAAGACCGGATATAAGGTTAGCCATTGTTGATTTTGCCGCAAAGCCGATGATCAGTGCGGTTATTCCGGCACCTGCGAGCATTGTGTTAAACAGATTATTCAGGTCCGGTACACAACTCACATAAATGAAGAAAGCAATTATTACAATAAGAAGATTCTTTACTCTTATTGTATAATGAATAACAGTTTCATCTATTTTCCTCTTAAGGGTTCCGGTTACCCAGTTCGGCCGTCTGAGAAGACGCGTTGTTATTATACATGTTATCCATGTGAGAATAATTACTGCTACAGCAAGTAAAAATGCACCGATTATAGTACCCGGATTTAACATGTTTTCAAGTGAAAGCCATTCAAAATTCATTTCAATCTCCAGATGAAAAAGCACCTACAGCATTTTCTTTCTTTTAAACCAGAGGACCATTAATATGCCGATAACAACCATGACTCCCCAGACTGCAGGATACCCCCAGTGCAGCTTTAGTTCCGGTATAAACTCAAAATTCATTCCATATATACCTGCAATAAAGGTTAATGGGATGAAAATAGTGGCAATTACCGTAAGCATTTTCATAACTTCATTCATCCGGTTGCTGACACTTGACAAAAACAGGTCCATCATTCCTGAAACAATATCCCTGCATGTTTCAATGGTATCAATGACCTGAATGGTATGATCATATACATCCCTGTAAAAGATAATTGTTTTTTCGCTGATCAGATCTGATTCACCTCTTTCAAGGCTGCCTATAATCTCTCTGATTGGCCATACTGATCTCCTTAGAAAAACAAGTTCCCGTTTCATTGTATGAATTGTTTGAAGTGTATCAGGTTCCGGGGAATCCATAAGATCATCCTCAAGGTTTTCAACCCTGTCACCGATCTTCTCAAGGACATCGTAATAGCTGTCAACAAGGGCATCCAGAAGGGTATACATTAAATAATCCGGACCCATTTTTCTTATCCTGCCCTTCCCTTTCCTGAGTCTTTCCCTTACGGGATCAAATACATCGCCAATATCTTCCTGGAATGTTAAAACAAAGTTTTTCCATAACACAAAACTGATTTGTTCAAATTTAATCTGGTCATTATCCGCGTTGTAATAGATCATCTTCGCGACAACAAAAAGATATTCCTCCATATCATCCAGTTTTGGTCTTTGTTCGGTATTTAGAATATCTTCAAGTACAAGTGGATGGAGATTGAACTGGTTGCCGACTTTGTTGACTACCTCAATATCATGAAGCCCATCTATGTTTACCCATGTTATGTCGGGCTTCTCCACATATGGAAAGCATTCGTCAATAGTATTTAATTTCCTTTCTTCAATTTTTTCTTCATTATAGTCAATCAACTTTATACGGACATTTTCAAGCTTTTTTTCACCAACATGAATCAGGGTCCCGGGAGGAAGCCCTGCCTTTTTTGATATTTTCTTTCTCAGAAACAATCTCATTTACATCTCCGGATCATTCAGCTTTATTATTAATACCCACTGTCAGAGGCCGTGATTCATCTCCTGCCAGATAGACTGTCTGGGTCGGGAAGGCAAAATCGATACCTTCTTCATTAAAGCGCCTGAAAAGTTCTCTGTTGAATTTTTCGGAAAAATTCATATATGCCCAGTAATCGGGAGGATGATACCAGTAGAGTACCATGATGTTTAATGAATCTGCGTTGAGTTCACTGAAATATACCCTTGGAGGAAGATTTTCATCCATCCCTTCGTGGTTATCAAGCATCTCTTTTATTATCTCCAAGGCCCTGTCGATTTTTTCAGGCGGCGTATCATAGGTAATTGTAATGTTAGCTGTTCGCTTTATATAGGGACGTTTTCCTATGTTCCTGATCATCTTATTGGCCAGTTCACCATTTGGTATGGTTACAAGATGTCCGTCAAGTGTCCTTATTTTTGTGGATCTCATACCTACGGTTTCAACCATACCGTCATGTTCGTCAACAACGATGCGGTTTCCTATTTCAAAGGGTTTATCGACAAACAGGATTATTGAACCAAAGAAGTTTTTAAGGGAATCCTGTGCAGCAAGAGCCACAGCCAGGCCGCCTATTCCAAGACCGGCGATTATTGATGTTATAGGTTTATCGCTTAATATCTGGGCAATCTGAACAATCACCAGGATGACAATAGTGGTCCGCAGACTTTTTCTGATGACAGGTGATATCATGTCATCGAGTGTGTTTTCACTCTTTTCAGCCATCCTTTTGAACCATTCGGCAGGTATTTCAGCAAGCCAGTAAAGAAAATATCCTACGGCAATAGTAAGCAATATTACGCTGCATACATGAGAAATATGCTCAACTGTCGATTGAAGCTCAAGGAGCGTTAAACCGACAGATATGCCGATTGAAGCAAAAAGGAAGGCAGAACTCTTTGAAAATGCATACAGTGTTGTTGCAGCAATAAAACGCTGCTGATTTCTGATTCTTTCACCGGATTTATTAAGTATTATTTTAACGGTTTTTCCAATCAGCAGCGATACAAGGACTATCGTAAAAAGTAAAATAATCCGCCATATACTATTACCTGTTATTTCGGAACTCAATAAAGAGTCCATATATACATCTCCCTTTACGTTGCAGTTAATTCCTCAAATATCATTCCGGGAATCGAAAGTTAATGTTTAATTTTCAAACAGATACCCCAGTGTAAACATCAGAGCCCTGTCAGTTTTTTTTCTTCCGGGAGAAGGGGTCTTTTCCCAGTCTATATTATACTGAAGTGTCGCGTTGATATTTTTAAACAGGGGAACGCGGACACCTGTTCTGCTTTTAATAAACAAATCATCCGTATCTTCTATGCTGACAAAACCTTCATGGAAATGAAACAACTGAAATGCCTTATCATGGAAATACCTGTCCCAGTTAATTGCCCACCTGCCGGCTGAATAGGAATTATCAGGAGTATCGATATAATCTTCACTCACATAATTTATACCTGCTTCAAGAGATAGATTTGTTACCGGTGTTTCAAAAAACTGATAACCGGAACCAATACCCAGGACAGAACGGAGGCTCAAATCCTTGAATTTATCCTTTTCAAAAAGTGCGTTGCTGTATGCAAACCATTTTTTTGACAGAAAATGATCATATTTTAGATACCCAAGGGAATTATTCTCTGTTTTTGTCCCGCTTTCTTCGGTTCTGTTCAATTCACCGCCCACGGTATATCTGTTTTTCTCTGTTCTTGCAGTGAATTCGCCGTCAAAATGTTCGGTATCTTTTTCTGTGTTTCCACTTGTGTAGGTCACCCCAACATTTGCCCTGGTCTTTATCTTTACGGCAGGTTCTTTGAGAGGATTAATGGACTTAACATCTGCTATGGAAAAGGAGATAGGTTCAAGAACCGTGCTCGTAGCAAGTATCATTTTATCCTGTTCAAAGCCCTTTGGACTGCCTTTAATGATAGTGCCATCAGTCAACAGAACTGAAATTTCCTTTTCTGTTTTTAGATTTGCTATCTCGGTCCATTTAATTCCAATCTCCCCTGCGTATAAAGTTTTTATGGTAAGCTTATCTTCTGTCATGTTAAGGACTTCACCGGAAATCCTGTTGCCATTTTTCAGAAATATTTCATCTGCCATAAGATAGCCGGAGCTGAAAATAATAATAAGCAGGGAGATAAAAAAACATTTGTAAAAAATTTTCATAACAGGCCCTCCTTCCGATTAATAAGGATTTACATCTCACCCTGTGAATATCAGATAGGCAATATACACTAAATAAAAAATAACGAAGACTGCCCCTTCCCATCTAAATCTGCGGCAATTGAACAGGAATAGTAAATGAATATGGAAAAGAATAGTAACAGCAATAATCCGTCCGACCTAGTCGGAAGGTTTCGTGCCTCATTATTCAGGAACGAACCGTTTACCATTATTCCCAGAGCAACAAGGATATCCGCTCCTTTTATCAAGACGAAAAAACCTGCTACAAAAAGAAAATATACCAGCATCAGCAGAACCTCGGGATTAGGATCAGAATGTATTTTTACCCTTTAATTTCATCAACTTATGTTCGGAGAAAAATCTAATCGACAGTAATTATGCTGTTTAATGTGCCATGCTCGTTGTATGTCACATTTTGATTTGCCGGATCATGCCACCATTCACCACCGACAAAATACTTGTACTCATATGTTCCGGGAGGGATGATTACGGTTTTTGTCCATAAACCGCCATCATTCGGTTTCATATGGTGTTTTTTCAGGTCCCAGTTGTTGAATGTACCGGTAAGACATACATCCTTTACCCCTGGGGCGGAAAGCGAAAATGTAACTCTTCTCTTTTGAATACTTTTTTGGCCCCTCTTTTGTACCATTTTCTTTTCTCCTGTAACCTGGTAAATGTGGTTATTAAATGGGTAAATATATCATATTTCCCATTCAAATATCCAATAATAAACTATCTAGCCCAACTTCCGCAGTTAGAGTGGTGTATCCATCCTAACCCATTGATATTATTAGGTCTAGTTTAAAAAGTCGGCACTACATTTTTTTATTTAAAAATCTTTTTGGTAAA
>JASFHE010000211.1:0-9890 GCA_050123415.1 Desulfobacteraceae bacterium
AATATCCTCACGATCTATATTTCCATCCCCGTTCAAATCCATTTTTTTGGGCATGGCAACACCGCTCATTAACCTGCGGTCCATTAAATAGGCATCGATAATATTTATCCTGCCGTTTCCATCGACGTCTTTGGAATCATCTTTTACTAATTTATGTTCCCTGGAATTGTGATACAGGGCCTCTCTAATTTTATTACTGTCAGCATTATCAGCTGACTCTGTCCGAATGTTTTCATTGCCATTATTAATGGTGACGTTTTCAGGGATATCCGTTTTATTAATTCCATATGAGACCATAAACACCAGGATTCCCATAACAGCCGCTGCCGCCCATCTATAACGGGGAAATAGCCTGACTACTTTTTTCTCTCTTCTGATCTTCCTGCTTTTTTGCCTGATATGCCCAAGTACAAGATTATCCACTGAATCAGGAATTTCACCGGGATCGGGCCTGGCCCCACTGAACAAACCTGATATTTGTTCAAGGTCATCAAGTGCCTGGCTTTTCAAAGAATTCATGCATTCTTTAAAAGTTGAAAGATCATGTTCCTCGCCTGTCCTTGATGCCTCCAGTTCGGTAAGGAATTGATCTTCATTATTTGATATTTTCTTTTCATCGGACATTTTTTCACCCTTTCAGAGGCTCTATATTCATTAAGCGCTCTAAACCTTAAAAAGGTTCCATAAAAATTATTTTTTTTGTATTTTTTCCCTGAGGCGGGATAACAGCCTGTTTAAACGGGATTTTATTGTACCTACCGGCACATTGAAGACTTCGGCAATCTCGTTAAGCCGCAATTCATCATAAAACCTCAGGAGCACAAGCTCCTTATCTTCCTTTGAAAAACCCTCCATGTACTCGGACAGATTTCTGAGTTCAACATCCCAGTTAAGGCTTTCATCCGGGATATTTTGAGCCGCTGGCTCATCAAAAGGAACAATTTTTCGTTTTTTACGAATAGTGTTTATGCTGGTATTTTTAACAACCGGATAAAGGAAGGTTTTCAGACTGCTTCTCAACTCAAAACCTGGGAACTTATTAAAGAAATAGATAAATACTTCCTGCAATATCTCCTGGGCATCCTCTTTGTTTCCGCAAAGCCTGAAGGCAAACCCGTACACCCATTCCCTGTAGCGGAAATAAAGGGTGTTCATTGCCTTTTCATCACCTTTATTGGCAAGTATAACGAGTTTGTTGTCGGAGAGATTTTTGTACATTTTGTTTTATTAATGATCAATTTCGTATACGTAGAAACAGGTTTCAAACCTGTCTCCACGTATAATTACGGGAAATCCATAACAAAACGTTTTTGGCAATATTTACATGATTGGACAAATTTTTTATTTCTATGTTCGCGAATAAATTTTTTATACTCTTTTTTATTCCATACTATATCTAATGTTTCTTCAGCTAAATTACCAAACACAAGCTTTTCTAATTTTATTCTCTTTTCTCTAAAATAATAATATTTATCTCCCTTAACCGGAATAAGACCCATCACACATGGAGATACAGATCCGTCTGATCCAATAACAACGGCCTTTTCTATATTTTCAGAGCAGAACGATTCTTCCATAAGGGGAGAAACAATATTAAAAGCAATATCAGAGTGGAGACGGGTTTGATCAGCCGTCGTTTTATTGCGATCGAGAGACAATAATCCATCTCTACAATCATCACCATTTTTCTTTATCTCTTTTAAAATATCCTTTAATTCCCTATGCTCCTGTTCGCTTGATACCCGAAGTGTTTCCTTTTCCATGGTTTTATTTACAACGAGAGAAAGAGAGCTGACAACCGTCTGGTCTACATCTGCATTTTTCAGAAATGCCGGTAATTTATATATATCTGCAAGTCCGGATCTCAAAAGCATATAGGCGATGTGTATTCTTGGATTATCGACAGATTTACTGCTTTTAATCCTGTGGATGTCATCAATACATTTAAGTACTTTTTTTATTTGAGTCCCTTTGCGTATTGAATCATTTTTTTCATCTATTCCTGCTAATGAAAAGCCTATAATATCCAGACCTTCATCAATAAGTTCAATGATTTTGTCAGAATCTAGCATTGTTCCGTTTGTGGTCGTCCCAACCATGCAACCGGCCTTTTTAGCGATGCGTAAAAACTCCATAAACTGAGGATGTGTAAAGGGTTCTCCCCACCCCTGTAAAAAAACAAGTTTTATTTTACCAAAGGCGGGAATTAATTTCCTGAACAATTCAACAGGAAGCAGTCTGCTTTGCCAGTTATTACTGTATTCTGTATGAGGGCAGTAGATACATTCTGCATTACAGCAGGAACTGACCTCAACCTGGATCCAGTCCAGGCGGGGGTATGTTTTTTTAAAGAGGTTTTTGAAGAACATTTTTATATTACTTACAAGGATGCTCAGGATTACTCGAAAAATATTTCTTTAACTTGGCATCTATCTGTTTTTTTTCTTCTTCTGTTAATGCCTTATATTTTCGGTCGTAGTCCCAGCCATAACCCCACCTGTACCAGTTGTAAAAATATGGACTGCCACCCAATCGTACACCCTGATAGATGACCTTTGCCAGGTTTCTATTTCCTGTTTTTTTGAGAACGCATTCCCGCAGGGCCTCATCAGCCTTTAAGCGCTCTTCCTCAGTACCGCCCTGCCAGTATGCAATATCATGCTCAAAACAGCATTCACACCAGTCTGTCTTGAGTATAAGAGAACTGTCCGGGAAAAGCGTGCATCCGTCACTTTTAAAATCGTTTATCTGTTTCCCGGTGCCGTTGCATCCAAGGGTGATCAGGATCAACAATATTATGATTATTCGAAACATGGGACCTCTTTTTTTAAATGAATTTTACCATATCCGAATCCATAGAAATGAGTCTTTTAGACTCATCAGATTCAGGATCGATAAGAGTGAAATCATTAAACTCAAAACCCGGTGCCACAGAACATCCAACCAGGACTGTATCTGATACCGGTTCCGCTGCCTGCCATACATCTGCAGGGACTACATGGCAAAAATTTCTATTTTCAACAGAAAGAGTAATACACTCAGGCTGATTATCAGAGCCATCCCATAAATAAAGATTGAGTCCTGTTCCCTGATAAAGGTTCCAGACCTCGTCCGATGCTACCCTGTGAAATTTACTTACTTCACCCGGTTTGAGTGAAAAGTAGATATGGGTAAGGGCTGATCTGGTATTTCCTTTATGGTTTATTACAGTCCGGGCTGACCTGAAAACTTCACAGAAGCGACCGCCTTCCGGATGATCAATAAGATCAATGGGTTTCATAGTTATAATATCTCCAGATTGGTTGTTTAAATGGGTAATTCCAGGATTATTTTCTTTTTCAATATACTGAAAATAAAAAATACGCAATAGGAGAGAAAAAATTCAGATAAAACCCAATTACCGATTTTTAAAATATTATTATTCGGATTTCAAATGTTAGAAAAATGTTTTTTATGAATTCCTTATTGATATTTTTTTTCAGTATGAATAGAAAGTATACCAAAATGATAAATACCAAAAGACACATAATATGAAATAAAGGAGAAGGTTCATGTTAACTTTAAAGGACAGGCTTTCACATCTCACATACAACCAGGCATGCAAACTTTTAGGCCCCGAAGGCAAAAAATTGTTACGTCGGGGAGGTGAGTACGAGATCAGCATCGATGATCATGTTGTATTAAACAAGAACACTTTCAAACTTGATTTGGGTGACATCATTGTATCTATTTCTCTGGACCCGATGAGAGACAGACATCTGAAATTTAAATGTAGCATTTGCGACCATATATGCGAACATCTTGGTGCGGCATTCTCTCTTATTTTGGAAGAGAAATTAGCCCTCGGGCTCTCCGCTCCTCCGCCTGAAAGGATACCCGTTGAGAGCCTGACAGATGAAGAACTTATTGAACAGGAGATTGCGGACAGAATAGAACGGGCTGAAAAACAAAAAATGAAGATCCGGTCAAGTGACAAATCCGTGTTATGGACAGATTACTCTGTTACAAATTATACATCCGGAAAGACTTACAGGGTTGCCCTGCGCGGTTGGGAAAGGGGTGAATCCTATTGTTCATGCCCTGATTTTCGAAAAAACACCCTGGGAACATGCAAGCACATCCTTCATACCCTCAACAAGGTAAAAAACAGGTTTCCCAAAAAAATCAAGGATACGCCTTACATTATAAAAGATGTAGCAGTATATCTTTATTATGGTAAAAACCTGGAACTCAGGCTCTTGATACCCGGGGATCTTGATAAGGATTCATTGAAAATCCTTGCCCCTTTTAAGGATAACCGGATAAAGGATGTTGCCGGTCTTGTTAAGGCCATAGGCCGTCTTGAATTATCCGGAAGAAATGTGATCATATACCCGGATGCTGAAGAATACATCAATGATTTCCTTTACCGGGAACGTATAAGCAGCAAGGTCAATGAGATACGCGCAAATCCCGCAAAACACCCTTTGAGAAAAAATCTTTTAAATACCGATCTGCTGCCTTATCAGATGGATGGTATAGCCTTTGCGGTTGGCAGAGGAAGAGCTGTAATTGCTGATGACATGGGACTTGGCAAAACCATCCAGGGGATAGGAGTTTCCGAATTGCTTGCTCAGGATGCGGATATTTCAAAGGTACTTATAATTTGCCCTGCATCACTTAAAAGCCAGTGGCGGCTGGAGATAGATCGTTTCACCGACCGTGACTGCCAGCTTATTCTGGGAACTGCCGCTGAAAGGGCCGGACAGTACCAAAATGACTGTTTTTTCACAATCTGTAATTATGAACAGGTTCTAAGGGACATTAATACTATCGAACAGGTAAAATGGGATCTGATCATCCTTGATGAAGGGCAGAGAATAAAAAACTGGGAAACAAAAACCAGCCAGACAATTAAGGCTTTAAAATCTTCTTTCGCCCTTGTCCTTACCGGAACGCCTCTGGAAAACCGCCTTGATGAGCTTCATTCCATTATTGAATTTATTGATGACAGAAGACTCGGACCAGCTTTCAGGTTTCAGAACCAGCACAGGATAACAAACGAAAAAGGCAAGTTGCTGGGTTATAAAAACCTTGACCTCCTCCGTGAGAAACTCAAACCTGTTCTCGTCCGCCGCACCAGAAATGAAGTCCTGAAACAATTGCCCCCAAGAACAACAGAAATAAGGCGTATTATACCTAAAGAAGAACAACTGACTGTCCACAATCAGAATAAAAGAGTTGTCAGTCAGATCCTCAAAAAAAAATACATCTCGGAAATGGATCTTTTAAGACTTCAAAAGGCATTGCTTATATGCCGGATGGCTGCAAACAGCACCTTTCTGGTTGATAAACAATCACCCGGTTATTCCAGCAAGCTGGAAGAAATCGACTCTCTTCTGGATCAATTGATGTGTGAGGACGACAGGAAAGTCGTTTTATTCAGCGAATGGACAACCATGTTAAACCTGATAGAACCCATACTGAAAAAGAAAAAAATCGATTACGTCAGGCTGGACGGCTCTGTCCCGCAAAAAAAGAGACTCGGTCTTGTCAGCAGGTTTCAAAAAGAACCGGACTGCAGGTTCTTTATCACTACCAATGCCGGATCAACCGGGTTGAACCTGCAGGCAGCCAACACTGTTATTAATGTAGACCTCCCATGGAATCCGGCAGTACTTGAACAAAGAATCGGGCGTGCCCATCGGATGGGACAAAAAAGACCCGTGCAAATTTTCCTTTTGGTGACAGAGGATACGATAGAGGAAAACCTGCTCGGAACCCTCTCCGCAAAACAGGCACTGTTCAATGCCGCCCTTGATCGGTCATCCGAGGCAGATTCACTTGATCTGTCCGCAGGTATTGATGAACTCAGGAGGCGTCTGGAAGTTCTGACAGGTGAAAAACCTGACGCTCCGATAGATGAAAGCATGAAGGAGCAAAGCGAAAGGGAAGCCAGAATCCTTGCAAAAAAAGAGAAGGTCGCAGATGCCGGAGGCCAGCTTATTGGTGCGGCTTTTAATTTTTTGGGTGAAATGTTCACAAAAGAAGAAGAAACCGAACAGATTTCACAATTGACAAATGCGTTTAAAGAACGTCTTTCTGAATGTACGGATAAAGATGAGAGTGGAAAGATAACATTGAAAGTCACATTCCAGGATGAATCAGTTCTGGATAATATGGCTAAGTCACTTGCGGGACTGTTGAATTTTAAACCCGGAGAGCCATTGTAGTGCCAACGATATACATCTTCCTCTCGTTCTCACGGTCTCTGTGGGAATCAGAAAAAATGACGGTTTAAGGATGAAAGGAACACCTCAAAGTAGCAAAAGCCCATGCACCTAACAGTGGTTCTTGATTCAGGACCTAAGATCAAATTATATCCGCACGACCTCATTTCCCCGGACAAATTTGGAGAGATTTCTCCCCTTGGCCGCAATAGGGCATAGAGACAATACACCTTTGACACGAATCTGGTTTCCGGATGGACACCACCAAAAAAATAAACCTTATCCTCTTGTCATTGCAGATCCGCACTTTGGACACTTTTTTTCATAGCAGGGTTCCCCGGGCTCATGCTTTGTTTTCTCTCCACAATTGAGGCAAACGCAATAGCCTCCAATACCCTGTCCACCACCTTTACCACGGCCTCTGCCTCCAGTACCTCCCATTCCTCTACCTGTTCCTGCACCCTGGCCTCCAGGGCCTGTCCCATCTCCTCTTGGCATAATATTTTATCTCCTTTAGTTTATTATTCATCTTAATAAAAAAAACAGACTCATGCAATTAATATTTTGAGCATAAGCCCATATTATTTACTTGACAGTAACTATTTTTAGATTATATTATGGGCATATGCTCATAACTGGAGAGAAAAATGCCACGACCAAGAAAGCCGCGTTTTGTTCAGGGACATCCGATTGTAAAATCATTTATACCTGACAGCACTCCGCCATGGGGCAAAGGTGTCAACATCCTATCTTTAGAGGGACTGGAAGCTATCAAGTTAAATGATTACCAGGGGATGGATCAGGAAACAGCAGCAAAAATGATGAATGTCTCCCGGCAGACCTTTGGAAGAATCCTGGCCGAGGCAAGAGCTATTATAGCCGATGCCCTTGTTATGGGCAAAACTCTCAGAATCGAAGGCGGCGATTTTGATATGCCGCCGAGAGGACGGGGGCGCCATCGACGTGGTCGAGGCGGAAGATTTTAAATTTTATTATGGAAGGAGGTGTATCTTATGCCCGGATTTGACGGAACAGGGCCACAGGGCGCAGGTCCTATGACAGGTGGCGCCCGCGGATACTGTAACTCCGGCTACAGTCGAAATAATTTCGCATATGGCCATGGTTACGGAATGGGAAGAGGCTTTCGAGGCGGATTTGTCGGTAGCGCCGGACGGGGTCGCGGATATGGTAGAGGCATCGGCCGAAGAGGAGCTTTTCCTCCTGCCGGAGGATGGTACGGCTCAACCAATCCCTACATGAATTCATATACCATGAGACCCGAAGATGAACTCAGCATGTTAAAAGACGATGCAGCCGCGATAAAAAATGATCTTGAAGCAATAAATAAAAGAATACAGGATATTGAATCTCAATCGTAATAAAATCAATTCATTTTCCACACCTGATTCCGGGCTTGCAATCCGCAGTTTAGTATAATTCGGTAACAGGCCCGGAAATCCAGAATAACAGGGCTTTCCAGCTACAAGGGAAGAAGAAACAGAACGGATCACACAATCGAAAAGGCTTTTAAAGAACGCCTTACTGAATTTATGGATAAAGATATAAATGGAAAAATCACATTGAAAGTCACACTGCCGGCAGAATCAATCCCTGACAATATGGCAAGGTCACTTACAGGGATGGTAAATGTAAAACCGGAGAATTAAGTCAACGGTTAACAGTTTCCATCCATGAATGGATTCTCTATTTTAATACCTTCAATATACTGTCCATGATTAAGGTCTTCGGTAAGAATGGTTTTTACATTTCCTTCATAGGCTGCTGATACTATTAAAGCATCCCAAAAGGATATTTTATAGCGATATTCTAATTCTGTAGCCATTAATATATTTTCAGGTTTGTTTGTTATGACATCCCAACTAATGTAACTTGAAATAACACCCGTTGCATTGTTAACAGTTAATGGCTTGGGAATCTTCCTTGTCAGAGTAACATAAAACTCCTGAAGTACCTGGGTGCTGATCACAGCAGTTCCTGATTCCCATAAGCCCAAGATCAATTTATTAGCTTTCTCATATCTTTCACCTGCGTCCAGATCATGTGCATAAACTAGAATATTAGTATCTACAAAAACCTTATCTTTCATATAGATCCTCTCGACACCATGTTTTTTCACCGCCAAGGTGAAATCCGTTTTCAAGATTTTTAACAGCCTTTTTTTTAGCAGCTAAATATTCATCATCCTTTTCAGTCAACTCTTTAAGGATATCCCCCAGCATTTTACTTACAGACATTTCTTTTTTCGCAGCAAGAATTTTACTCTTTTTGAGTATTTCTTTATCAATACTTAATGTTATATTTTGTTTCACGGCAATTCCTCCAAAAGGATATTCACACGATATTACGTGTATCACATATATTGCGTGTTGTCAAACTTATTTAATTTTAGTCAAATTAGATTACTTTTATCTACATCAATATTTCATTGGAGTTAGAGGTTTTAAATCTAAATTTTCAAAGGATAAAATTACTGCACGATACAAAAGAAGAAAGAAGTTAATACCTCATTGGTGACGTTTAACCAGTTTTTGAACTTCAGGAGGTCCAGGAGACAGATCCATCAATTCAGCCATTTCGAGGGCAATGGCTCCACCCTCTTCTTTTATCTCCTGCCAATGCTTTTTGCTCAGTTTACCGATACGTTCCCTGTAAAAAAGAATCTGCTGTAAACGCAGAAGGTCCTCTTGCTGATATTGCCTGTAACCTGAATCACTGCTAAAGGACGGTTTCAGCAGCCCTATTTTATCATAATGGTGAAGTGTGCGCACACTCACACCTGCTAATTTTGCTAGTCT
The DNA here is from genome assembly GCA_050123415.1 of Desulfobacteraceae bacterium. Classification (GTDB taxonomy): domain Bacteria; phylum Desulfobacterota; class DSM-4660; order Desulfatiglandales; family HGW-15; genus JAAZBV01. The sequence continues at coordinate 9,026 of JASFHE010000211.1, forward strand.
GCTTACTATTAATCTCCTCACTTGACAAAAATGCTACATTATAACGTAACGAGAGGGTCAAGAATTTTTTTCAATATTATACATCTTTTTATTTCCCATTGGCCGGTTTTATTGACATTGGCTTAACTCATCCTTATCTTTTCAAAAATTAAACATTCCAAAGTAAAACTGATATATCAAAAAACTGTAAATTATGGATAAATCATCAAATAAAAGACTTTATATATTTCTGCTATTAAGCTTCCTTTTCATCTTGCAGACTTTTCTATATGAAACGGATACATATTCACCATGTAATGACACCTGTTTTCAGGATACTTCCTATATAGATCTTGTTTGCCAACCTGATCCACCTGTAATCCTTCAAATAAATAGTAATCCGTTTCTTAATGACTATTACAACGATTTCTCCGCACATACCCTGCAGCAAATATTGATTGAAGAATTGAACCGTTTACGTCTTCGAGACAACTGGGGAAATGATTTATCTTCTATCGAAAGGCACATAGACTCACCATCCAGCCACATTATTTCTATCTTAAAAAAGAAAAATAACTGTCATCAATCCTCTGATGACTTACCGTTACCTCATATCTACTCATAGTATTACATCAAGACATAAATTGAATAACTTTCATTTAGACACGGTCTAGTGTAAGGGCACGGCGCGCCGTGCCCTTACAGTGCATCAGGTAGTTCATGCATAATATTAACCTGTGTCAGAATATTGGATATGAGGAGAAAAACATGAAATCAGATAATCCGTGTCAGCGCCGTTTTGAAAATGCTATTCAATTCCCGGTTTGAACATGTAATATTCTTCAGCTATATCTTCTTCAAAAAATAAAGATATAAAATATTTTCT
>JASFHE010000212.1:0-9816 GCA_050123415.1 Desulfobacteraceae bacterium
AATGGAACCGAAATAGCAGGCTTTACTGCAGGCACAACCTGGGAATACTCAGTAACTCTTAATAGCGGATCTAACAGTTTTGTATTTTCATCTATGGATACGGCAGGTAACCAGAGCAACAATGTAACAGTTGAAATAACCTATGAGGATGTTCCCCCGCTTGCGGTTACCACACTTACGGTAAATGGTGAAGGATCAGGTACAACTGCTATTCTGGACTGGACAGGGTATGATGAGAATGAACATGGGGATATTGCCTCATACAGTCTGTATGCCGAGACCACAAATTATAGTGACGTATCAACATTAACATCAAAAGGCACGGTTACTGCTGGGACATTCAATCAAATGCTTGACGGGCTGGATCGCGGTGCCACCTATTATTTCAGTGTGGTTGCCGTTGATGTAAACGGAAACAGGGATAATAATGTAACCACAGTTTCCGCAATTCTTTCAGATATCGTGCCACCTGAAGATCCCACAGGATTGAACGTGGAATGCCATGAAACAAGCCTTGTATTCTCATGGACTGCTTCAGCAAATACGGATAACGATCTGGCCGGTTATAAAGTCTATTTTAATGATGATGTTACAGGAGTTGATATCCCTGCTTCACAGACAAGCTATTCAATAGCAGATCTTACACCGGCTGATTCCTACCCATTTAAAGTAGCAGCTTATGATAATGATAATAATGAGAGTGCCGGAGCCTCTTTAGCCGGTATAACTCTTTTAAATAACCCCGAAGGTCTTATTGCGAGTTCTCACAGTAAGAGGATTCATCTGGAGTGGCAGGCCATAAACCAGGCCCAGGCCCAGTATCTTAAACACTATGCCGTATACATAAGTGAAACTGATATAACAACCGTCGATGGCCTTTCTCCTGTACTAACAACCAGTAACATATATGCTGATGTAACAGGCCTGACAAATGGAAACATATATTACCTTGCCGTTACATCGGTCAATCAGTCAGATGGAGAAAATAAGACAGTTACATCCGTATCTGAAATACCTCAGAACAGGATGCTAGCATTTTATACAATGGATAATATCCTCGATTCTACACTGGTCGATGAACAGGGTTATATTGACGGATCTATAAACAGTGAACCTTTACAGGAAGAAGGGTATTCCAATAATGCTCTTGCATTTGACGGATCAGATGACTGGATAGCTATTAACGGGCTGAAAAACTATCCCATAACCGGTGATGATCTATCAATAAGCCTCTGGTTTAAAACCCCGGCAGTAAAAACCGGAGATAATAACAATATCATTTTCTCTGCCAACCGTGAGAATAAGGGAGATGTTTTCAGATTAGGAACAGGAAATAACGGGGGTATATATTATTCATCGGTCTCAGGGGATAATGAATACGGTTCAGGGTTTAATGACAACCAGTGGCATCACCTTGTGTGTGTCCAGTACGGAAATGGCAATTTTGCAATATATGTGGATTACATCCTTATACAATCCGGTACAAAGCCTGTAACAACCTGGAGCCTGGCTGCATATTACAGCATTGGTCAGGAGTGGGACAGTAACCCGAGTGACTTCTTTACCGGATCACTGGATCAGGTGCAGATCTATAATTATGCTCTTTCAACAGGCGAAATCGATGCGTTGTTTGTTGATTTAATCGCGCCTAACCTTGTAGCCACTTATCCGCTCAACAATGCTTCAGCATCCAGTATCACATATCTCAAGGTTAGATTAAAGGATATCCATGGCGATGTTGATGACTCATCTGTAATAGACAGTTTTGAACTTCTTGACAGCCAGAATCAGGAAATAACAGGTTCTATAGTTGAGTATAATGACCTGTTTACATTTACTCCCGATACAGTACCTCTGCCTGATGACATCTATTTTGTATCCTTTACAGCCTCAGATACGGAAGGCAATGCTGCGGTATATGAGTTCAGGTTCTATGTGGATGCATCAGCTCCTGTAAAACCTGTCATAACAGGAGGTACTGTAACAAGCGGAACTATCGGTGCCCAACCGGCTGAAAATTCATCCGATGTCACTACGATTACTCTTACTGGAACCAGGGAAGAAGATACAAGTGTCTGGGTAAACAACATAAGGAGAAAAGTAATAGGCTCGGATGACTGGAGTTTTAACCTTACTTTAAACCAGGGAGATAATACACTTGAGGTCTGGCTTGAGGATGCGGCAGGAAACAAGAGTGAATCTGAATTTGTTGATATTCTTGTAGATTCTGTTGCCCCTGTGGTGAACTCTATTGATCCGACGAATAACAGCCTGATAAATGCCTCTCCAACAGAAATAACTGTTAACTATACTGATGCATCAAGCGGCCTTGATAAAGACAGCAGCTTACTTACAATAAGGGACAGTTCCTTTACTGAAATTGCAAGCAATGCAGACTGGCAGTTAATCGGAGATGACCAGATAGTTTATACTCCTTTATCTGATCTCTCTGAAGAAGAGTATACCGTTCAGGTGCAGTTAATTGATAATCTTGGCAATGAAGACAGCCTTAAAATTTATCATTTTACAGTGGATACCACTCCACCAGTTGATCCGGTAATCACAAGCCCGTCTATTTCCAACAATCAGACCATAACTGTAACAGGAACAAAGGAAATAGGGTCAAGTATCCTGCTTGATGGCGTTGAGATTATAGGCTTTACTGAGGCATCCTCATGGGAGTATGTATTAATCCTTACTGAGGGTAGCAATAGCTTTACATTTGCCTCAAAGGATGAGGCAGGCAATCAGAGCGCTGATGTGCCATTTGATATACAATTTGAAGACGTGCCCCCGCTTGCAGTCACTACACTTACAGTTAACGGCGAAGGAAACGGTACAACCGCGGTCCTGAACTGGAGCGGATATAATGAGTCAGAACATGGTGATGTTGCATCATACAGGATATACGCAGAAACAGCCAGTTATACTGATGTAACCGACCTTACTGCTGCCCAGACCGTTTCGAGCGGCACCTTTACACACACATTTTCAACCCTCACCCGTGGCGCTACGTATTATTTTGCAGTAGTGGCAGTGGATACCGGGAATAAGGCCATTAGTACGGTAAATCCGGTAAATACGACTTTAACAGATATTGTAGCGCCGGCAAATCCGGCAGGCCTGACTGTAAACTGTTTTGATACAAGCCTTTCATTTAACTGGAACGCTGTTGCTGATTCTGACCTGGCAGGGTACAAGGTATACTTTGATGGAGATACTACAGGGATAGATACAGGAGGAGATTTAAGTTATACAAGAGATTCTCTCTCCACTGCTTCACAATACTCCTTCAGGGTCACATCGGTGGATAATGACGGTAATGAAAGCAGCGGAACAACAATAACAGGAATAACCCTGCTCGATAATCCGGCAAACCTTTCAAGTGAACCTGCCAGCGGATATATTGATTTAAGTTGGGATGCTGTGGGGGCTTCGGAATATCTGAAAAATTATAATATATATGTAAGTACCGGCAACTTTAGCAGTGTTGAAGGTATGAGTCCGGCTGTAAAAAGCACATCCACAACAGCCAAGGTGGCAGGGCTTACTAATAATACGACCTATTATTTTGCAGTTACATCGATAAACCTGTCAAACGGTGAGGACAAGAGTGTCTCGACAATATCCGATACTCCTGTACCGGATACAATCGGACCGGACATCAGTAACGTACTGATAAACGGTGAAACACTTATTAGCGGCTATTCGGTTACAGATTCTGCTACAATAACTCTTGAAGCTTCGGATCTTTCGGGTGTAAGCAGGGTGGAATTCAGTATTGATTCAGTCGTATTCTCAACTGATTACAGCGGTTCCTCATACTATGACGCCTACTGGAATATTATTGATGCTACAGACGGGGCGCATACAATTACTGTAACGGCCTATGATACAGTTGGGAACAGCAGCAGCCTTTCATACGCTGTTACCGTGGCCATGGCGCTTCCTGATGCGCCTGTTATTACACAGCCGTTGACAGGGACAGAAACAAATCAACCGACCATAACGGTAAAGGGTACATCTGACAAAAATACTGATGTTATCGTCTATAATAATTCAACCCAGGCAGGCGGTCCTGTTTCTGTGGGAGATACAGGCAAATTTACCGCTGCAATCCAGTTAACAGAGGGGGCAAACAGTATCACTGCCGCAAGTGTAAACAGGGCCGGAACCGGGCCTTTAAGCTCCGCCGTGACAGTTAATCTGGATACAACCATACCATCGAGCCCTGAAAATGCAGCAGCCAGGGCAAAGGCATCCGGTATTATTACACTAAGCTGGCGTGCTCCTGTGGAGACAAGCGTAAAGGGGTACAATATTTACAGGTCCTCCGGCAGTTTCAGTGATGTTTCGGGCGCAACAAAGATTAACTCCTCACTGATTACCGCAACATCCTATAATGATCTTCCTCCGGCAGACGGTGAGTATTTTTACAGGCTTACCCTGGAAAACAGTATAGGGAATGTAAGCGCTCTCTCAGAAGAAGTATCGGCTGCATCAGACAGGACAGCCCCGAGAATAGCAAGTATAGAGTATACCCCAGGCGGAAATTATGATCCGGATACAGGAAGAGTCTCCCCCGGTACATTAGGTATTGAATTGACATTGAGCGAACCTCTAATGTCAGCGCCTTTTTTCAGCATAACCCCTGAGAATGGTTTGCCGACCTCTATTGACCTCATAAAGGTTTCTGACCTGACATATACCGGGATATTCAGCGTGACCGAAAGCACCCCGTCCGGAACAGCCTATGCGGTATTTTCAGGAAGGGATGTTGTCGGAAACAGGGGGACTGAGATAAATTCAGGCGAGTCCATACTGCTCGACACAAAAGGACCTGAGGTTACCAGTATCTCAATAGTACCGCAGGATCCTATACAAAATGATGAATCTGATCCTGAAACCATTTCAGTAACCATTACCCTTAACGAAAAAATAAGAGAGGGAGGGGTTCCTGAACTGGGATATCTCCTGTCCGGTGATGGCAGAGATGTCATAGACATCCCTGCCGTGTCACAGGTCAGTGACTATGTGTGGGAAGGAAGTTTTACACTTCCTTCGGATGCGGGTTCTGAAGCCTCAGGAGAGACATTCTCATTTATATATACCGGATATGACGATCTGGATAATGAGAGCGACACTGTCCTGTGTTCCAACATCTTCCAGCTCTTCCAGGGGGACCTGCCGCCTCTTGCAGTGCCCGAAAACCTTGAAGGTACGGTCCTGTCCGAAGGCAGGGTAAACCTGATATGGAGTGAAGTGGAAGGTGCGGCAGGTTATGTTCTCTTCAGGCAGGCTCCGGGAGAAGAAAACCTTACAGAATACATAAGAATAGAAAGCGTAACCCAGTTTACAGACCAGACATCCGTAGACGGTATCCACCTTTATGCTGTTGCAAGTATAAGGCAGGACAGCGGCCTGGAATCAGTAAGCGGGATGAGTGCTACAGCGGCTGTTCTTTCGGATTCTGTCGCCCCTGGTGATCCATCAGGAGTAGCACTGGAGCTTGTGGCAAACGGTATGAAGATAGAATGGATTGCCCCTGCATATACCGAGCCCATAACCTATAAAGTATACCGGGCAAATACTGCTGAGATTACATCGGTTGAGGGGATGACAGCTCTGATCCACTCTATACCCCAGACCCTTGTTGTAGATCCTGATCCGGCATCATCAGGAAGGGCCTATGCCGTAACGGCGGTTGATGCGGCAGGTAATGAATCGGTCCCGTCCTCAGCCTACATTAATCCCGGGCTTTTACCTGTATCGAGCCTCAAGGTAGTTCAATCAGGCACAAATCCCCCGGTCCTTACCTGGACCCATGCCTCACAGGGGAGTATTTCAGGATATGACCTGTACCTCGGGCCTGAAGACAGCAGGATCAAGATAAACACAGATCCAATAACAACCACCAGCTACACGGATATCGGTTATTCAGGTGACGAAAGGATTTACACCCTGGTTGCGCTGGATGGTGTGGAAGAGAGTCTACCAAGGTCAATTAAGCTGCCTGTACTAAAAGCTAAACTAACCACAAACGACGCACAACAAACACCGGGCCTCCGGCGTGGTATTATGAACAAGCTTGAATACCAGGTCGAAAATCTCGGTGATTCAGCGGTATCAAATGTCAGCTTAAGATTAAATGTTGAAGGCAAAAACCATGTGTCTGATTCCTTCAGCCTTGAACCTGGAGCCCTGAGCCTTGCGCCTGTGGTTGTAGGCGGTTACGACAGCCTTCCCGACGTAGCCGACACAACCACCACCATCCTGGTAAAGCCGAGAGCCGGAGAGGAAATCCGGATAATACGTACATCATATATTGAAGTATCTCACGGTATGATGATCCTTCAGCTTTCAAATGAGGAATTTACAAAGGGGGCCACAGGAAATGTAAGTTTTACCCTTAAAAATACCGGTGAAGAAGAGATAGAGATAATTACGGCTACAAATAAAAATAACTCTCCTTCAAACCATATAAGGTATTATCTGCTGGATGAAGACGGAAATGTTATAGCAACTGCAAAATTCAAGCAGACAATCGGTGATAATATAGTCAGTATTTCAACCGGTGAAACCGTGGCACGCATACCCGCAGGTGAAACATTTGCCAGCGGCCCACTGACAATTAATGTGCCTTTAAACGCACCGGATAACATCACTATACTTCTTGATATATCTAAAGTCTATTATCACAGGGGAAGGTCAGATCAGGTTGTCATGGAAGGTCTGAGCGGAACCCATGATATCTCCCTTGTAGAAACATCCTATTATGGAGTGCTAGATACCGTATCACCCGAAAGCTCAACAGGAGATGAAGATATAATCCTGTCAGGAAGGGCAATCGAGAGAAGCACCGGACTTTTAATGCCCGGAATCCCGCTTGAACTTGTGGTTACGGTAAAAGGATTTGAACGCAGGTATGATATCTTAACAGGCTCTGACGGTAACTTCAGTCATACATTTACACCCCTATCAGGAGAATCAGGTGTTTATACTGTAAGGGTTGTTCATCCTGACAGGACAGATAAACCGGTCCACGGCCAGTTTGTCATAAGCAGGGTAAGTGTGTCTCCCGCTTTAATGAATGTGGCCCTGCCATACAATTTTTCAAAAACATTAAGTGTTAAAGTAACCACCGGTGACGGTACGGACGTTAATAATCTGCACCTTGCCTATGATGAAGCAGATCAGCCAGGAGGAACCTATCCCCAGGGTGTTTACCTTACTCCAAAATCGACTGTTTCATATCTGGCAGGAAACAAACGTACCTATCTTAATTTTACAGTCTGGGCAGACAACAGCGCTGCAGGAACTTCTACTGTAAAGCTAAAGGTAAAGAGTGATGAGTCAGGTGATGATTCATGGGGCACTGTAACAGTTAATATGAGTTTTTCAGAAGCCCAGCCCGTACTTAAGTTCTCACCAAGCCATATAGAAACAGGTGTGGGATTTGACGATACAATAACCGAAAGCATTACACTTAAAAACAGCGGCCTCGGCCCGATGAACGATGTATCTCTTTCTCTCAGAAAGACCGACGGAACTGCAGCGCCCGGATGGCTCTATTTTACCTCTGCAAGTGAGTTGGGGGATATTGCCGTAGGTGAAAGCAAAAAGGTCAATATCTCATTCAGCCCCACGGCAGCACAGGTTTCTGAAGGAGTGCATTCCCTTAAGCTGAGAGTAACAAGCTCAAATTACAATACAACAAATATTAACATATATGTGTCAGTAACGCAGGCCGGTGAAGGTGATGTATTGTTCAAGATCTCGGATATTTACACCGGAACACCTGACAGCAGCAACAATATAATCCAGGGTCTTAAAAACGCCAAGATCTATGTCCAGAACGAGGAAGTCCTGACAATAGATCAGACCAAAACAACGGACAGCCTTGGTGAGGCATATTTTTCAGGATTGCCGGCTGGAAGGTATAAATGCAGGGTAACGGCCAATAATCACCAGGAATACATAGGAAGGTTATGGGTAAAACCGGGAATCGCGGTAAATGAAGAGGTATTTTTGGAATATAACCTTGTTACAGTAGAGTGGAGTGTAACAGAGACTACCATAGAGGATAAATATGAGATAGTCCTCAATGCAGTCTATGAAACAAATGTACCTGCAGCAGTTGTAGTAGCTTCGCCTTCATCAGTAAACCTGCCGGTTATGAAAAAGGGCGATGTTTATAACGGTGAATTTACACTTACAAACTACGGTCTTATAAGGGCGGATAACATAAATCTTGCATTGCCTCAAAGTGACGCATTTTTTGTCTACGAAATTTTGGGAGGCATGCCCGCAAGCATAGAGGCCAAAGAAAGTATAACCGTTCCCTACAGGGTAACCGCCTTACAGTCTCCCAGTGGTGAAGACGGCGGAACAGGCGGAGGATGTGAGCGCTACCTCAAGTGTGTAAGGACAGATTATGAATATGAAGCCTCATGCGGAAAAATAAGCAAAGGCTCAACAAAACACTGTGTGATTTATGATAATGGAGAATGCACATCTACTCCCGGGGTTCCAACCAGCAGTGGCGGAAGTAGCGGAGTGTGGAATATCGGAACCTCTACTGGAAGCGGAAGTGTGTCAACTCCTGCGCCTAAACCAAGCAGTATCCAGGGAGTGAAATGTTTTCCGGATGCACCAAGAGGTGAAAACTGTGGTGATGACTGTTCTGATCCTGGAAATGATAAATATTCTGAACAGGATCAGGAGACAGGCTCTTCTGTAAGCCTTATTCACAGAGAATATAATCTCAAAGCCACAGATATAAGTGTTAAGGTTCCCGGTGGATTCGCCGGAATTCAGAGACGGTATTACGATGGTAAATGGCAGTGGGAACATGAGAGGAATAATCTCACGCCTGAAATGGATTCCCTCGGGACTTATGTAAGTGCATTTAAAAAGGGTGGGGTTAGATATGGTGGAGGGACATCCACGACTTCCACTGTTTTTAAGCATAAAAGCTACAGTATAATAAGAAGTAGCTCAGATTATAAATGGAAAGACAAGAGAGGTAACTGGAAACAATATAACAGCGATGGGAAAATAATTTCTGAAGGAAGTAGAAATGGAATAATTGTAAAATATCTGTATGAAACCGAAAAAGATGGAAAACTCATTGGTATACTGGATAAAAATGATAACCAGGTACTGTGGCTGGAATACACTGATGATGAGCTGACGTCTGTAAAGGATGCAGAAAACAGAACTGTTGTATATGGTTACACTAATGGAAATCTCACTACAGTCACGAACCTGCTTGGTAAAGATACAAAGTACCAGTATGACAGCAAAAACAGGCTTGTCAAAAAGTTTGATCCCAAAAACAATGTAACCAATATAGGTTATGATAGTTATGGTAATGTAGCCTCAGTAAAGGATGGTAACGGAATAGGCTATGAGTTTGAATTTGATTATGACTCAGGTAAAAAAGAGGCCTATGCCAGGGTAAAGTCAACATCAGGTATGATTAAGGAAGTATGGTTTGACCGTTACTATGAAACAAAACGTGTAGATATAAACGGTAGAACAGTTAAAAAGGTAGAGAAGGATGGGAGTGATAAAATTAGTATAAAGACTATCTCATCAAGTACAGAATCGAGCGGAACTTCTACTATAAAATTTTCTACAATTGCAGGAACAACTGGTGAGGACATTAATGTTACAGATGAGAGGGGTAATATAACAAGAAAGGAATTTGATGAGTGGGATAATCTTACAAAGGTTATTTACCCTGATGGTTCATCAGTTAGTTATGAATATGAGCATACCTTTAACAGAAAAATAAAGGAGGTTAACGAAAGG
>JASFHE010000213.1:0-9739 GCA_050123415.1 Desulfobacteraceae bacterium
TTCAAGGATGGCCTTATACATCCTTAACAGCAATAAGGAACTTTCAGAAAGCCTTGCCAGGAGCCTTATTGAGGTAAAGGAACAGATCAAATTCTGTTCAGTCTGTTTTAATTTTACGGATACCGACCCGTGTGCTGTCTGCAGTGACAGCAACCGGACAGGTAATGTTATCTGTGTTGTAGAAGGCCCCGGCGACCAGCTAGCAATCGAGGAGACCGGCGTTTTCAAGGGCAGATACCATGTCCTGCATGGTGTGCTTTCACCCCTGGACGGCATTGGCCCTGAAGATTTAAAAATAGGAGAACTCCTTTCACGCTGCAATAATGAAGATATCGAAGAGGTTGTCCTGGCGATAAATCCGTCTACACAGGGCGAGGCGACATCATCCTACCTGGCGGACCTTCTGGCCCAAAAAAACATCAAGGTCACAAGGATCGCACTTGGTATACCTGTGGGCGGTGACCTCAAATACATGGATTACATGACCCTCAGGCACTCCTTTAACAGCCGAACCCGGATTTAAAAATGATCCCCGAAGTAGCGCTGGCCGAGTTAAAAAAAATCCTAAGACCGGGTAATCTTTTAACCGGCCAGGCTGATCTTGAGGAATACTCGGGCGACAGCACCAAACTCAAATACACTGCCGATGCCGTTGCCTTTCCGTCTTCTGCTGAAGAGATATCCGGTATATTCCAACTGTCTAACAGGGTTTATTTTCCTGTAATTCCAAGGGGCGGGGGAAGCGGCAAATCAGGAGGCGTCCTTCCTGTTAAAGGCGGTCTTGTACTGGCCATGGATAAATTTAACCGCATCCTTGAAATAGACAGGGAAAACCTCATCGCCAGGGTAGAGCCCTTTGTAATAACCGAAGACTTTCAAAATGAGGTTGAAAAGCTTGACTTGTTTTATCCTCCGGACCCGGCAAGCGCCGATGTCTCCACGCTGGGTGGAAATGTTGCAGAGTGCGCGGGTGGTTTGAGAGGATTAAAATACGGTGTTACAGGAGATTATATTTTAGGGCTTACTGTTGTGCTGCCAACCGGTGAGATTATCAGGACAGGTGTTGAAACCATGAAGGGTGTTGCAGGATATGACCTTACCAGCCTTATTGTTGGTTCTGAAGGTACCCTTGCAGTTATAACATCAATTACACTAAAGCTTCTGCCCAAACCTGAATCAAAAAGGACAATGATTGTTTTTTTTATGGAACTTAAAACAGCGACAGGAACCGTATCGAAAATAATCAGGGGCAAGGTCATACCGTCCGTTCTCGAGTTTATGGATAAACAGATCATTGACTGTATTCGACCTAACCTGGATATTAAAATCCCTGAAAATACGGAAGCGATCCTGCTGATTGAAGTGGACGGTGATGAGCAGGCGGTAATAAAGGATGCGGAAAAGGTTAAGGAAATATGTATAAGTTCAGGCGCTTCAGAGTTCAGGCTTGCGCAAGATAAGGATGCGGCGGAAAAGATCTGGGATGCGCGAAGACAGGTCTCCCCTTCCCTGCTTGAGCTTACGCCCGGAAAAATAAGTGAAGACATTGTCGTACCCAGAAACCGCATCCCCGACCTTGTTGGTTTTCTGGGAGAACTCAGTGGTAAATATGATTTACCCATTCCTTCCTATGGGCACGCAGGAGACGGAAATATACATGTAAATATTCTACTGGACAGCAACAATCCTGATGAAAAGAGCAAGGGAGAAACAGCAGTAAGGGAACTTTTTAAAAAGGTCATCGAACTGGGCGGCACAATAACCGGTGAGCACGGCATAGGAATAACAAAAGCCGGGTATCTGGAGATGGAACTCCCCGGGCCGGTAATCGATCTTATGAAACGTATAAAAACTGCCTTTGACCCTAATAATGTTCTCAATCCGGGTAAAATATTTTTATAAATAAGGACTAAAATCTACTATGGACATCATCTCCGCCTTAATACTTGGAATAATTCAGGGATTAACCGAATTTTTACCTGTAAGCAGTTCCGGACATCTTGTTATATTTCAAAAGTTTCTCAACATACATGAGGCAGAACTTCTCCTGGATATTACTCTCCACATGGGAACTCTCCTTGCTGTATTCATTTTTTTCAGGGATGACCTCAAGGAAATGATTTCAGAAACCTTTGGATATTTATCCGGTCTAATAACCAAAAAAGAAACACTGGCATCCATTAAGGATCGTCCCCATGCCCTTCTTTCACTCTGGGTAGTTACCGGAATGATACCTACTGCAGTGATTGCCCTTGTATTCAAGGACAAACTTGAAAGCCTGTTCGGAGACCCTGAAAGGGCTGCATGGATGCTTATGATAACCGGTGTAATTGTTCTGGTATCAAAAGCTATGCCTTCCGGTTATACAAAAAGAAAAAAGGTGGGTTTACTTTCCTCGCTCGCCGTTGGTGTTGCCCAGGGTATGGCAATTACTCCCGGGATTTCCAGATCAGGTTCTACAATTGTATGCGGCATGCTCTGCGGAATTGACAGGGAACTTGCAGGCAGTTTCTCTTTTCTATTATCCATCCCGGCCATCATGGGGTCTTTTGTTTTTAAAGTGGCAGACAGCAACCTGGGTTCAATAGAAATTATTCCCATGGTTATCGGATTTTTCTCAGCAGCCATTACAGGTTTTTTTGCACTCAAACTGCTGATGAAAATGGTAAAAAAAGGAAATTTTGCATGGTTTGCGCCCTATTGCTGGGCGCTCGGCCTGGCAATTATTTTTTACCTTTAGCTAAATCCATAAAACAGGAACCACCGATTCCTGTTTTATCATTAGCAGGAAACAATAGTTCCTGTACTAAAACTGTTATAATATTAACCAGTTAACACCTGGCTGAAACTGCCCCAAATGTCTATTTTACCCCTGTTTTTTTAACAGGAACTGTGAGTTCCTGTCAAAAAGTATGATCTACTCTTTTTCCACTTTAATATCAACATGTTACAACATCAGGCACGTTAATTGCTTTTTGTGGTTAGATTCATTGAAAAATAGCCTGCAGATCATGAAGCACATGACCGCAGGAAAAAAGATATGAACCTATTTTACCATTTAACAGTGTTACAGGAGTGATCCTATAGGAAGGAGTTACGAATATGAATGTAAGCACATTAAAAACGTTTGAAGCAGCAGAGCCAGCCCCATGGGGAATCCTTTCCAGTATTGACCTTTATGGATGCAATCCCGAAAAAATCAGAGATGCCGAACTTATTAAAAGATTTGTTGCAGATCTGTGCGATCTGATAGAAATGAAACGCTTCGGCGAGACAGTCGTTGTACATTTCGGAGAAGATGAGAAGGTCGCAGGTTTTTCAATGACCCAGTTGATTGAGACATCACTCATATCAGCGCATTTTGCCAACCTTACAAATACAACCTACCTGGATGTTTTCAGCTGCAAGTATTATGACTCACAAGTGGTTGCAGACTTTGCAAAAGACTTTTTTGATGCGGATGAAGTCCGCATGCAGGTCCTTAACAGACAATGATAGAGAGACGGGTAGTAACCGATCCCTATTCATGTGAAAAACTATGGAGATCCCTGATTCCTGCCAGATCCATATCCGATCTGTGGGAATTCCGGATGTGTTTCCAGCATCACTTTAAAAACAGACCTTGTTTCATTGTTATGGAAGAGGGAGGTAATATATATGGTGTCCTGCCTCTTTCACACGTTGACAGCCTGGATATCATGACATTTTTCCCCGGGGAAACATGGAAAAACAAGACATGGCTTGAGAGAACGCCGATATATGCAATAAACCAGGATATCCTTTACAGATTGCTTTCAGACTGTACTGAACGGACACACCTCAGATATATTGAATACGACTCCGAACACCTGCCCGAACAGATGGCAGTCGATGAAATCGGCTACGTTGTTTATCCCGGCCTGCTCAACTATGACAGGGAAAACTATCGTTCCCGCTTTTCAAACAAAAAGTTTAAAAGCATCATGCGAGATGTAAACACGATCCTGGATATGGGCGCTTCCTTTCATATCAATCAGGCTGAAGACTTTGAGCTGCTTGTTGAAATGAGTATCGAACGGTATGGAGATGAATCATATCTTCAGGATACCCATTTCAGGAGCAGCTTCAGGGATATAATCGGATTTCTCAATCAAAAGGGATACCTGAGGATGGTCAGCCTGGAGCTGGAAGGAAAAACAATGGCGGTTGATGTGGGAGCCATTTATAGGGGAGTATATACTATTTTTCTGGGCGGCGTCTTTTCAAGGGTCCCGGGTCTTCCAAAGGTCATGAATATGCACCATATTGATTATGCATTAAAAAACCGGGTCTACAAGGTGGATTTTCTGTGCGGGGACTTCAACTGGAAAAAATTGTGGCATCTTGATGAAGAGCCACTATTTAAACTTGTCTCTCCCGACCTGGAGGAGATTACTCCGATGTATGATATCAGCATGCCTGATCATGTTACCAGGGAGATGGAAGTTTATTAAAAATGGAAACAAGCCTCATTATTGTTGTTGGCACAACCCCTGACTATGTAACAAGGATACAGGATGAGGAAAGGAGCAGACCGCTTCTTTTCCTCCTTGACTTCAAATTTAAAAACTCCGGCGAACTTAAGGTAACGGAAAATTCCTGTTTCATTTTTTCAGACCTTGAAAACCATAATGAAACACTGGAGATACTAAAAAATTATATATCCGAACAGGATTGCAGACCCTGTTTTGCATGTTTTGACTGTGAATCACTTTACCTTGCAAGCAGGCTTGCCGAATACTTCAATTGCCCCTTCCCCTCTTCGGATGCGGTTTTAAAATCGAGAAACAAATTTTTATCACGCAGGCTGTGGATGAAAAACGGGATATCGACTCCCGAATCCGGGACTGCGTCAAACCTTGCGGACTCACTCAAACTCTTCAACAGGTTTAATGAAAATGCAGTATTAAAACCATTGACCGGCAGCGGCAGTGAACTGGTTTTCCACTGTACTCATGAGAAAGACATTATAAAGGCTGTAGAGATTTTAGAAACACAGCTGGAAAGGCGCAGGAGCAATCCTCTCTTCACGCTGATAATGGACCCGGTATCGGGAGAGATGATCGACCCGTGCAGGCTATGGATAGTCGAAGAGTATATAGACGGTCCGGAATACAGCTGTGATTTTTTCATGAACAACAACAGTATTCATATCCTGAGAGAAACAGAAAAAATAAAGGACAACGATTATCCCTTTGGAACTGTATCCGGGTATATAATTCCCCCATACTATGCTGAGAGCAAAACAAGGGAAAAAATTGGATACACCATGAAGAATGCCGCCAGCACGCTCGGATTTACCTGGGGCTATTTCATGGCTGATTTTATAGTCTGTGACAATCAGGTCAGCATGATCGAACTGACTCCACGGCCGGGTGGTGATTCTCTGCCTGACCTGATCAGGGAATCTACCGGCACAAATATACTCAAAACCTATCTGGACATTATGACAGGAGATACAGGAATTTTAGAGAGCTTTCCCAAACCAACGGGCAGCTATGCCAGTATTCATCTCTTCTCTGACAGAGAAGGGGTAATAGCAGATATTGACACGAAAGATATTACCTGTGATCCGCGGACCAGGTTTCTCCTGCTGAAAAAAAACAGGGGAGATTCAGTATCTCTTCCGCCTGATGATTATGATAACAGGTTACTCGGTTATTGTGTCATATCAAGAGGCACGGATGATTTTTCATTGTTGATGTTCAAAGACATACAACGTAAGATAAAAGTAAAATATTCTACCTCAAATTAAAAAATGGAACTGAATTTCTTAGATAAAACTGCTTCGGCAGCAGTCAGGTCTTTTTCATACCCGGCAAAGCCTCTGCCTGATGTAAAAATCCAAAGATATGTAAATGATATTCTCGTTAAAAAGGAGCTGTATCTTGAGAGCGCATCAAACCTGGGTACACCTCAATACTTTTACGATGAAACATCCATTGAAGATACGATTAATGTTTTAACAGTACCTTTAAAAAACACCTGGACCGGTTCTGGATGTTCTATGCCATGAAGAGCAACCATCTGCCTGAAATCAGTCAAAAGGCCGTAAAACTTGGATCCGGGCTGGATGTCTCAAGCGGCACGGAGCTTATGAGCGCCCTTTCAACAGGCTGTGAAAAAATATTATTCAGCGGGCCCGGTAAAAGAGATGAAGAACTTGAGCTGGCAGTTAAAAACAGTGAAAGAATCACAATCATGCTGGACAGCCCGGGAGAATATAAAAGACTTTCAGCAGTAGCCGGACGCTTTAAAAAAGATAATCGAAAAAAAATATCAACCGGTATAAGGATACGTAACCCGTTTCAGGGTAACTGGAATAAATTCGGTACACTCCTTGCTGAACTCGGACATTTCCTGAAAATGGTTGCAGAGGATGAATTTATTGAGGCGGCAGGAATTCAGTTTCATACAAGCTGGAACCTTGGACCTGACGCCCAGGTTAAATTAATAGACGATATCGGGAATTACCTGAAATATCGTGTTCCCAAAAGTCATCTTAAAGATTTCAGATTTTTAGACATCGGGGGCGGTTACTGGCCTGATTCAGGTGAATGGCTGAATCCTGAAAACACGGCTATCGGGAAATTGATCAAAACAATTTACCCCGCGGTAAAATTCGATAACCGGCATTATTATATGAAGTCAAAGGGCCTTGCGGTATTTTCACGGGAAATATCCGGGGCCATAAAACGCCACGGAGATATACTGAAGAACCTGGAGATTTGGGCAGAACCCGGAAGATGGATTTCTACCGCGAGTATGCATATCCTTCTGAAGGTTATCGATGTAAAAAATCATGATGCCGCAATAACTGACGGGGGCATAAATATCCTCGGCTGGGAGCGGCCACTCACTGAATATATACCGGTCATAAACCTTACAAGGCCGTCCGGGGCTGAAAAAAACATAACCGTATTTGGCTCTCTCTGTACGCCCGATGATATATGGTGTCGCACGCTTTTCGGTAGAAACATAAAAAAAGATGATATTATCATTATCCCGAATCAGGGTGCATATACATATTCTCTGCGCCAGGCGTTTATAAAGCCTGTTCCGCGTATCGTCAGGTATGACGGCAATAATTTAAAAATAATTAAAGGAGATAAAGATTTTTTGTCTATCTGAAAGGGGGATGGACAGATAATCAAAGGAGAAAATTATGAAAGACCAGGTCAGGACATGCATTCAATGTGAAGCGGAATTTGTGGTTACTGTTTCCGAGCTGGAAAGACTGCGCTCAAAAGGATTTGACATCCCGAAGAGATGCCATGCCTGCAGAAAAAACAAGATGAAATCACCAAAGGAGAGTGACAACCGGGGGCAAAGGGATAAAAGAAAGCATGACAAGTCAAAGGACGACTATTGGAATTAAGTTCTGATTTATGCGGGGAGTACAAAATAAAAGTCATTTCCATTCGGCAAAGATTCATAACCCGCTATACCATTATGCAGTTCCACCACTTCCTTGATAAACTGAAGGCCGTGACCTGTGCCATATTCACCATCGGTATTCGTACCCCTGTATCCTTCCTGAAAAAGTCCTTCGGCGTCTTCCTTTGATATTGATGCGCCTGTACTGAACATGTTGAGTTTAACGCCTGGATTTCCTTCTCCAAAAAAATCTTTAATGGTCTGCATCTTAAAAGAAATATACTTTTCAGGATTTCCATCCTTATCAAATACTTCCCTCGTATATTTTACCGCGTTTGAAAACAGGTTTGCGTAGGCCTGTGAAATAAGCCCTACATCAGCAGAGATCATTACCTCTTTATCAGGGTTGACCGCCACCTGGTTGTCAATACTGATGCCCCTTTCCTGCAGACGCGGGAGATACCTGCTCAGCTGTGGCTTGATTATCTTTTCATTAATATTTATCAGTCTTGGTTCAAGCACATAACGTCCCTGCTCAAAATGAGAACGCCTGAGAAGGGTTTCCAGAAAAAGGCTTGTCTGTTCATAATGTGAAAGTATCTGCTGAAACTGTTCATCCATTGAATTATTAATATAAGCCAGCTCTTCGGTAAGACTCTTCAGTTGAAGCGTGGCGGTGTCATCATGTTCCTGAAAACAGCTGCCGGTCTTTTCCTTTAGCTCCCTGCCTATTTCTCCGGCCCTGTTAATCTTACCCTGAAGCCGTTTGAAAAACAGCTTGAAAAACATGTTTGGCACGATGATATTATGACCAATATCATTTACCAGGCTTCTGATGAATGCCAGATGTTCTTTATTTTTCTCATTTATCATCCTGTTATGCAGATGAAAACCCATCCTGTTGACATACTTTTCAAAAAAGAATTTCATGTTTTCCGAAAGGTCACTTCCTCCACACACCTCAAAAATCCCAAAAATACCGTTCTTTAAAATTTCCGGTAAATCGGATGACTGGGCAATATTACCCTTTACAGGTGCGAAGAATGAATCACCCGCAATCACGGGTCTTTCATATAGTTCAGGGAGTTTGTTTATTTTTGCTGGTGAGGTATTGAGGATATCCTCCGAGTGGCATGCAACTTCTAATTTCCCGGATGAATCAACCAGATAAAGTACACATTCATATTTAAAAAAGATTCTGGGTATCAGGACACATACGCAGTAAATATCATGTCTGCTCTTGAATTCCTGGGAGAGATCAAAAAAGGTTTTTAGAGAACAGTCCTGTGTGCTGCTAAAAGAATAATTTTCATAATCCTTGATTTTATCGAAAATTCTTCTTTCAATCTTCTTGATTCTGTCCCTGCGGAGTGTCTTTTTAGAATCTGTGTTTGCATCCATGAATTTACCCTGGAAATAAAGATATTGCCTTTAAGATAACACTATTTTTTCATTAGCTTTTCGTTAGAAAAACAAGTCTTTTGAGAATACTTCTTGGAAGAAAAATAATCAAGCCGGTATCGCGAACCCATTTCATAAAATTCTCTTGACAAAATCATGCATTTTGATTTTTATAGAAACCTTTAGTTCTCCATATAGATTCCAATCCGCTGCAAAAAACAGGTTTAAAATGCCAATTAATTATAAACGTGTTCCTGCAATTGATAAATGTTTTTCCATACTTGAGCTTATGACGGAAACAAAGCGCCCTCTTGGATTCACAGAAATCGTCAGGGAACTTGGTCTGAATAAAAGCACGGTCTTTAATATCCTGCACACACTGGATGACATTGGTGTTGTTGATAAGGGACCCGACGGCCTTTTTCATCTAGGCTCAAAATTATTCATCCTTGGAAACGCCGCTGCTGTCAGCTCAGATCTCATCCGGACCGTACATCCCTACCTGGATAAAATTAACAGTGAATACAGGCTTTCTGCATTTTTAGGAATATTGTCAGGGAAAAACGTAATAATAATCGATAAGGCTGACAAGGCGCAAAAAATTAAAATATCTTCTGAAATAGGGGGGAAAATATCCGTATTTGCGGGTGCAGCCGGCAAAGCACTGCTCTCCCAGCTTCCTGAATATGCTATTGATGATACTCTTCAAAATTATAAAATAAAAAAATATACTCGGAAGACCATTACTGATAAAAGTCAGTAATTTCCGGTTAAGAACTTGCATGAGAAAAACAAAAAAAATATATAAAATAAAGCTGTTAAATCAAGATTTAGCTTGACATTCCCACCAGGGTGTCGGCGAATTTTTTGTGATACTCAATGATATCAAGAGGTTACAAGATGCCGAACACTTTCGGGAATTTAAAAAAATTAGACAGAACCT
>JASFHE010000214.1:0-9728 GCA_050123415.1 Desulfobacteraceae bacterium
AGGTCAACCGCGTTTCCCAAAATGTCTTGACAAAAAATATGGAGAATTTAATTATTACTAACCCTGTTTCCGCATGTAGTGTAATGCAAATCTAAGTTGAGACATTGTCCCAGAAACGCGCCGTATTTATTGTTTTTCACTGAGAATGGATAATTGAATTGTAGAGTTATCCAGAAACCATTTAATAACTTGTTAGCAAAAAGAGCAAAAATGTTTTTTAAGAGAAAGAAGCCTAAAAACAAAATATCTGAATTAATAATGGATTACGCTGGAGATTTCATTTTGGAAGGAGAAGATGAATTTGAGAAGCAACAAAGGCTCAACACAGCAGTAAGCGCGTGGAATTTTGCATGTTTTGATGAGATCGAGCAAGATAATTTAATAAAGAAATATTTAAAGGAATATAAAAAGCTTAATCCGGAATATAACAAAAAAGATCTTCAAGAAATTAAAATCGTTTTAAAAAGACTGATAAAATTGAAAATAAAAATATATCCGAATTTTAAAGTTCAAGTTTTTAATGCACAGTTGGTTGAAAAAAATGGTAAAGCTTATGTCACTGTTGCTTCTATGGACATTTAACAAATATTTTGCTAACCACGCAATCAAGGTGATTGGCTGGTTTTTCTTGCCGGTTTAAATTCAGCAATATCAATGGTCTTCATACTTTAACGACCATTGGCACCATTAACCCACCAACCCCTTATCGCAAATAGACAATGTGAATCAAGCAAAGGGAGTCCACTGTGGATCTATACGAGCAAATGGCGACGCGCTTTGCAGCTACTACTGCCCCTGTCCCCACTGCAGAAGTCAGCAAGGATAATGAGCGGCTTACACAGTGGTATCTTGAGCATGCGTTTTTTCGCGATTTCGTCTATCGAAATCCTCCGGGACGAAAAGGGAAGGAGTTCAGCGACGCCCTAGTAGTCTATGACGATACCATCATCGTAATCCAAAATAAGACTCATAGTTCAGCAAGAACTCCAAAGGAGTGGGCTGAGTCGGCGCTTGGCCATGCACTTCGTCAGCTTCGAGGAAGTTTTCGAATGATAACTGAAGGTCTTGTTCAGGATTTCTCCAATGAGGTTTTGGGGAGCAAGATCCATATAGACCTCGAAAAGCATAAACATCTTTACGGCATTGTTGTTGCGGCACACGAAGGAGAACCGTATGACCCCCATAATCTCTTCCGGACAGATGAGACACCGAGCCTGCCGTTCAGCATCATGACGCTGGCTGATCTACTCTACGCAATCGATAGAATGGATACAGCTGCAGATTTTATCACTTATTTTGAGCTTCGTCACCATGCCCTTCAAGTCGGCTTAAGACCTTTAATGAATGATGAACCTCATACTATGAAACAAATTGCAGATCTTTTGCCCCAGCTAATGGAGAGCAGCTTGGCTCAAGTGTCAGAGGAAGTAAGAGAACGAACAATTAGATTGATTAAGGAGCAATTTTGTTCAAGGATGAAAGATAGAGCTGACTATAAGTTCAGTCTACTCATTGATGACATTATAGCCAGAGCGCATGATATCGATCCCGAGACTATTGATGACGTTAATTCAGCAAAGCGTCTTTCGCATGTTTTAGGGCAAACCTATGGCTATTTGGACCGGGCGCGACGTATAGCCATTGGCAAGAAAATGCTTGAAGCCGCAGTAGCAGCACGAACTCACGAACCAAGAATAGTAGCCCACATACAGCGGCCGATTGGGCAGACATATCTTTATATCTATACTAAAGCGGATAGAAAAATGCGCAGGGAATACCTTCATGCCATGAGCGCATTAGCTCAGATCAAGTATAGTTATCAGAGGGTGATCGCTGTCGCCACGGAACCGGTTGGACTCGGAGGGCGCTCCTACGACTTTATTTGCCTTGAAAAAAAGGAGCTCCCTGAAGGCACTATAATTCCTGATGAAGTTAATAACCAATTGCCTGATCTTGATTCAATGAACCAGATGATTAATTGATAGAGGCCTTAATTGAATGAAAGGTAACTTTTATGCCTGTTTTTATAAGCTATTCACATCAAGATAGTGATTTTGCATCTGAATTGGCAGCGCAGTTAGTCAAACATAGAGCTAAAGTGTGGATTGATCAATGGGAACTGCATGTTGGTGATTCCTTAATTGATCGTATTCAGGAAGCGATACAGGGCGCAAGTGCATTAATTGTAATTTTATCAAAAGCGTCAATTGATTCTGAGTGGTGCAAAAAGGAACTTTCTTCAGGGCTTTTGCGAGAATTAGAGGAAAAAAGAGTAATTGTGCTTCCAGCATTAATCGAGGACTGTGAAATTCCTCTTTTTTTACGTGGAAAAATGTACGCTGATTTCAGAACAGATTTTGACAAAGGACTTCGTGACACTTTAGAAGCTATTTCCCGCGTTACCTCCGAGGGATTAGGACGCTATGAAGAACCAGAGTGGACAATTGATTGGGCAATAGATCATGGATATATTGGCGATATATTTTCTATGCGAATTACAATTGTTGAGCAGGCGAAAGACCAACCTTACTGTGTGCTAACTGAAATCACAATAGACGCAGACGAAAGGGCTACTAAACGCTATCGAAGATTTGAAGAAGAAGGCATTGACTGGATCGAAAGGGTCGCAATAATTCATGAATTAACACTTTTATCAAAAAATATTAATCTCAGGCTATTACTTGAGGATGAGTTTTCTAAAATTAAAGAAATTGAAATGAAAGATCAGAAGCTTGATTCTGCCTTTCACATTATTATAAGAGCTAGAAGACTTGGGGAAGATACTGGACGTGATATTCTACTTAATCTGAATGGACAACTAGAGTCAATTACTGAAGCCCAAAGGCTTAATCTTAGAGCGCCGACTTCAGAGGAAATCAAAAGGATGAAAAGGATTCAAAAAGAGTTTGATTATAACTCACATACTAAGGGAGGCTAGGTATCTAACAAATCCAGTCAGGGATGTTGGGTTGCTTCGCTTAACCCAACTACGAACTACGAACTAAGAGTGAATCAGTCCTCCTTATGGGAGATCGTAAAGTTGCAAAAACAAAACCCCATAAAAAAGAGGAGGACGAAACCATGGTACGATGTTCTAGCTTATTCAGTCAACTGATAGCTGTATTTAATAGAAATAATTTTCACCATTTAGTTAAAGACCATAAAGCCGAACGTTATTCTAAAGGATTCAATTCCTGGGACCATTTTGTAGCAATGTTATTTTGTCAATTAGCACAAGCGAAAAGCCTTAGAGAGATTTGCGGAGGGCTTTCCTGCTGTATGGGAAAACTCCGTCATTTAGGGATGAAAAGTGCCCCAAAAAAGTCCACCTTATCTTATGCTAATGCTCACAGGCCATGGGAGATGTATCGAGATCTGTTCTATGATACTCTTGCTATCTGTAAAGTATCCATGCCTGGAAAACATAAATTTCGTTTCAAAAATAAATTGCTTTCTCTGGATAGTTCTACAATCTCTCTTTGTTTATCATTATTCCCATGGGCCAAATTCCGTCGAACAAAGGGCGCTGTTAAATTACACCTTTTATTAGAACACGATGGATATCTCCCTACTTATGCCTATATTTCAAATGGAGGAAAACATGATGTTTCCATTGCTCGAAAAATACCTTTAGCACCGGGTTCCATTATTGCCATGGATCGTGCTTATAACGATTACAAACTATTTGACTATTGGACAGCAAATGGAATCTATTTCGTCACCCGATTAAAAGAAAACGCAGTTTATGAAATCTTTCAAGTCCTTGATCCTCCTAAAAATAGCAATATACTATCTGATGAACTCATTGAGCTCTCAGGCTTTTATGCTAAAAAAGATTGCCCTTATATACTACGTAAAGTTGTCGTATGGGATAAATTAAATGAACGTGAAATCGTTCTCCTTACAAATCACCTTGAGTTTGGAGCAACCACTATATCAGCCATTTATAAAGACCGATGGCAAATCGAATTATTTTTTAAGGCATTAAAACAGAATCTTAAAGTTAAGACCTTTGTAGGAACATCTGAGAATGCGCTTTATATCCAAATTTGGACAGCACTTATCGCCATACTGCTTATCAAGTTCCTTCAATATAAATCCAAGTTTGGGTGGTCGCTTTCAAACTTGGTTGCTTTTTTAAGGTGGAATCTCTTTACTTATCGTGATTTATGGGAATGGATTGATAATCCATTCGATGTATTACCTGTACAGCCGGAGCCTGTCCAATATGAGTTTTCTTTTTGATTTTTGGACAGCATATAAAACCTATAACCTGGTTCTTGAAAGCTATGTTTTAACAACTTAACTACCTGTTTTTACAGGATGCAAATTGATATTTTCATTTATTTTGGACAGCAGTGATAGAAAACAGTAAAGAATGAAGAAGATAAATAGCAAAATAAAGATAATAGCAAAATAATTTCACAAAATGAGGACAACTAATAAAGCTAATTCAGTCTACGAAAAAAAACACGCGGTTACTTAGAACCGTTCCAGGAAAAGGAAGATAAACACATGCATACAAAATGGGAATATAAAACAATCAAGCTGGCAACTACTGGTTTTGGTGGTGGTAAGCTGGATGAAATTAGACTCGATGAATACATGAACCAGTTAGGAGAGCAAGGTTGGGAACTAGTTTCAGCTTTTGATACTAATCAAGCATATGGGTCAACCCGTGATGTTGTGGTGGTATTCAAGAGAGAAAAGTAATACTAGACAAGAAATGAGGAGAGCGTCTATGTAAATATGACTTAACATACTATTTCTGTTTTAAGTATTGATATTTTATTGCCCATAAACTGGGACAATCCTCTTTAGAAATTTTGTTGCCAAAGCCGATAGCAAGCCCTATATATCGGAAATGCTAATGT
Organism: Desulfobacteraceae bacterium; assembly: GCA_050123415.1. Classification (GTDB taxonomy): domain Bacteria; phylum Desulfobacterota; class DSM-4660; order Desulfatiglandales; family HGW-15; genus JAAZBV01. Next base: position 4,875 of record JASFHE010000214.1, read on the forward strand.
TGGCAAATCCGATAAATAGAAAAAAATAAATAAGAATCATGTGTAATAAAAAGTAGTTACCCATTTTCAGCATGTGATAAATAGCAGTTTAAAAGGAATTCGGACAATAAAATCTCTATTTAGGGAAATAGGAAATATTGCCCAAATCCCCAAATATAAAAATAAAATCAAAATTGGTTCGTAATTATAGGTAGTTATAAAAATTTCATAGTCCCCAAATAGTAATCAGTTATAAACCAAAGAATTAAGGGCACGATGCGCCTGTCCCGCCATAGCTTTAGCGACGGCGGATCGTGCCCCTACAATTAATAAATTACGTTTTTCCTCTGTGGTCTCTGTGGACTCTAGCGAAGCGGGTGAGAGATAAAACTATTTCTTCTGAATAATCCTTGAATCCACAACATAAAGATCGGTTTCATAACCCTTTACAGGATTAAGATCAATCTCTTCAATCTGCGGGAAGGTGTTTACCAGAAGGCTCAGACGTGCAAGGTAGTCTGCGAGGACATCAAGTGATACTCCCTTTTCACCACGTATACCCTTGAGTATGGGAAGTGTCTTGATCTTCTGTATTATCTCCATGCCTTCTTCCCTGCCTAAAGGCGCAAGGGCAAAACTTACATCCTTGAGGGCTTCGGTATATATACCACCAAGGCCGAACATGATCAGGTGTCCGAACCTGTCTTCCTTTTTGGCTCCCAGTATTACCTCGGTGCCTTCTATCATCTGCTGGATAAGGACACCCTTTGCGTCCTTTATTTTCATTATTTCATCCCATGCTGCTTCGGCCTTTTCCGGATTCTGGATTCCAACCTTTACACCGCCTACATCACTCTTGTGCAAGGGGCCTATAACCTTCATTACAAGGGGGAAACCCGCTTTTTCGCATGCTAAAGCAAGGTTGCTTTTTTCAAAAACATCTTCCTGGAAGGGAAGTTTTAATCCGGTGGCAGCCATGATCTCTTTTACGGCTTCTGGATCAAGCTGTTCAGGCTGTTCTTTCAGGATACCTTCTATCTTATGTTTATCAAAATCAGCAGGAAGCTCCATGGGCTCAGATAAAACCGGTTTGCGACTTAGTCTTCCAAGGGCCTTTCCTACAGGCACTTCATCAGGGAAGATAATCTTTCCGGCTTCCCTTACCTTTCCTATCATATCCTGACAGGTGTTAGCGGAACTTAAAATAGGGATTATAGGTATTGAGCATGTATCCATACCATTCATTATTGCCTGGTACAACTTCCAGTTGTCTGTCATCCCTGAATTACCGACAATGGTAAATATAACATCAATATTTTCTTTTTCTGTCTCATCCAGTATTTTATAGATTTTATCCATCTGCTCCGGTGTACGGCTCGGGAGAGTATCAATCGGATTACCTATGGCTGCCTCGGGGGGAAGGACTTCGGACAGTTTCTGTTGAGTCTCTTCACTCAGGATAGGCTGCTTGAGTCCCTGTCGTCCGAGTTCATCAGAAAGCATAACCCCGGGTCCACCCGCGTCGGTGAGTATACACACCCTGTAACCGGTAACAAGACCTCTGAGTGCGCTATAAGTACAGGCAATTTCTATCAAATCCGCCTTACTCTGAACCCTAATTATTCCGGCCTTGTCAAACAACGCCTGTACTGCCGTGTCAGGTGATGCCATGGCACCGGTATGGCTTGCGGCTGCCCTTTCACCGGCAGCAGTAACGCCTGACTTTATCCCTACAATAGTACAGCCCTTCTTTGTAAGGCTTCTCGCGTGTTTAAGAAGCTTCAAGGGTTTCTTTACAGATTCCATATATGTGAGAATCAGCTTTGAATTTTCAGGGCCGTAGTTTTCATCAACAAGCTGAAAAATATCTTCAACACCAACCTGTATCGAGTTACCCATGTTTACTACATTGCTGAATGAAAGACCTCTCATGGTAGCCTGTTCCATGAGATAATCTACTGTAGCGCCTGAACCGCTTATGATATCAATCCGGCTCTTTTTAAGCTTTGGAATAAGTCCGGCAAATTTCCCGGAATAGCATGTTGTTAAAAAACCTGAGCAGTTGGGGCCTATAAGGGTCATGTCGTTCTTTTTGGCTATTTCGAGAAACTTCTGTTCCTCTTCCTTACCCTTTTGGTCTTTTTCACCAAACCCGGCTGTCAGGATTATTACTGCCTTTGCTCCTTTGACAGCAAGTTCTTCGAGACTTGCCCTCACAAAAGGAGCAGGAATGGCTATATATGCCAAGTCAGGGGCTTCCGGCAGATCTGCTATGCTCTTGAATGTTGGCAGACCCATTATGTCAGATGTTTTCGGGTTGATGGCCCAGAGCTTTCCGGTGTAGCCGTTTGATTTTATATTATCAGTAACTCTTCCGCCCGTTTTGAGCTTTTCATTACTCGCGCCTATAACGGCAATGCTCTCGGGGTGGAAAAGGAGTTTATACAAATTCTCTGTCATACCATCTCCCTTCCGGCCATAAATGCGGCATAGTTGCCGGCCCAGATTGCAGGTTTGGGGCTTACATTCTTTACAGCCTGGAGCCAGAGTTCTGTCGGTATAGTGTCAAAGGGAGGAAGCTTGCTCAATGTTCCTATCATAACAACATTGGCGATTTTTCCGGTGCTGTCGCCTATCTCCATTGCCTTTGCAAGGACATCAACCTCCACAACTTTAAAGCCTTCAACTGCCTTTGCAATATCTTCCTGTGAAGGATATTCCTCCGTTGTAATAACAGGGGGTATTACCTTTGTTTTAGAGATAAGGATTGTCGCACCTTCCCTGAGCAGTTCCAGGTATCCGGGCCTTAGCAGTTCACTTACTTCCATGGTAATCAGGCAATCCGCACTTTGCGGGAACAATACAGGGCTGTGGACCTTACCGCACGAGAAAGTGCTTATAACAGGTCCGCCCATCTGCGCCATACCATGGGTCTCACCCTTTACTATATTGTCTTTTGAGTAACCGGCTATGAAAGCAAGCTGGGTCAGGACTTTACCAAAGAACAGGTTACCCTGTCCTCCGACACCCCTGATAGCCAGGGTGAGTCTTTCGGGAAAATCAGCATTGCTAAATCCCGGCAGTACCAGCTCCGGAGGTTCTGCAAAGCTTGCTGCTGCAGCAGTCTTTTTATCGCTCTCATCCAGGAACTCAATTGCATCAAAGGGGCACATCTGGAGACATGCAGGATTTTCACCGGCACAGCCAGAACAGAGGTTGTTATACTGCGGAAATCCATCCTCACCTTTCTCTATACCTGAACACATAAGGCAGGTGTAACATTTTTCACATTTTTCCTTGTTTATTTTCAGGCGAATTCCTTTACTTTTCGGAGGCTGTTTTTTAACGCAGCATCCCCTTACTACAACCACAACAAATTCATTGTTCTCTGCAATAGAGAGCGCCTCTTTCATGGTCTTCTGGATTTCTTTTTTATCATACGAGCTTGCAACAAGTACCCTGCATCCATTTCCTTCAAGGGCTTTTACAAGATCAAAATCGAGTTCGTCTCCTGCAAGGTTTACAGGGGAGCTTGGAGAAGGCTGTCCGCCGGTCATTGCGGTCCAGTAATTGTCAAGAACTACCTTGACTCCCGGGACCTTCCTGAATACTGCATTACGGGTAGCATCCATTCCGGAATGACACTCGGTACCGTCACCTATAATACTTATGCATTTGGCAGCCTTATCAGGCCTTGCAATAACAAATCCCTGTCTCTGGCTGTCGCTTGCACCCATTGCCAGGCCGGTCTCAAGGGCATTCATAAAATATAGAAGCGCGTTACATCCGATATCGCCAAAAATAGCCTCTATCTTGCCCCGTTTTTTCATTTTTGCAATTACTCCGCCAAATAGAGTGTAAGGACATCCTGCACATATCATGGGAGGTCTTGGAACAGGTTTAACGCTGGACGGTTTATGCTCAATATCAAAACCCAGTTTTTCAGCTATAAGGGTTGGCGACCATTCGGTTATTTTTGAGTATTTTTCCTTGCCGATAACCTTCATACCTTCTCTTTCCATTGCTTCCTGAAGGTACATATATCCATCTTCAATCACGTACACATCACCGTCAATTGAGTCATAAAATTCTATTATCTTTTTTATTGGAACGGGATTTGTCATATGCAGGGAAAGTATATCCATATCAACATTGTAGAAATCCCTTACTTCCTTAACATAGGCGGTAGTAACACCGCATGTAATAACTCCTCTTTTTCCGCCGTCTTGTTCCCATTTAATAAGAGGTGTGTTTTCTACCAGATCTTCAAGACCGGGCATTCTTTCATCCATAACCGCATCATAGTTTTCCCTTGCCATGGACGGGAGGAGGTTAAACCTTGCCAGGTCCTCAGGGATATCCATTAATTCTCTTTTTTTGATTTCATTAAGCCTTACAAGACCTTCACTGTGACAAAGTCCGCCGCTGGCAAGGATAACAACCGGTGTCTTGTATTTTCGCCCTATCTCTGCTGCCAGTCCGGGGGCGTCCATCATCTCCTGGTGGGTTCTCGGTTCAATTACAGGAACCATACAGGTTTTAAACAGATACCTGGGATCAATTACGTGCTGGGTTGAACTGGGAGTAAAATCACTTGCAATATAATATATCAGAGCACCCCGCTTATCGTGAAAATAGGAAGCGCTGGTAAATATATCACCGGACTGGTACAGACCGGGAATCTTCATGGTAACAACAACATCCGCACCTGCCAGTGTGTGACCGAAACCAACCCCTGCAGCAACAGCTTCATTTACAGACCAACCTACATTAATCATGTCCTGTACCTGGCTGAGTCCTCTGTCTATAACCTCCGTGCTCGGGGTACCAGGATATCCGTCAGCACTATGAATACCGGATCTTACACAGCCAACA
>JASFHE010000215.1:0-9713 GCA_050123415.1 Desulfobacteraceae bacterium
ACTGCTGCGGATCTCATTAAAATGGCCATGATCAACATACACACTAGGCTGATAAGCGAAGGGTTTAAGACTCGCATGCTGATACAGGTCCATGATGAACTTGTATTCGAAGTTCCTGAAGATGAAATAGATATTATGCAGGATCTTATTAAAAAAGAGATGGAGGGCGTCTATAAACTTGACGTCCCCCTCATGGTTGATTCCAGCTATGGCAAAAACTGGGATGAGGCGCATTAATTAATCTATATTACATCACAGCAAAATGGCAAATATTCTGTTCTGAGCAGCCTGTCATATCTTTTAAGAGCATCTTCTTTCATAGCATCAAGTATACCCATTCTCATTGCTTTTGTTGCACTTATCTGACCAAAGAATAGCATTGCAAAACTGTTTATAGTCATTGATATTTCCGGCTCAATATCAGTTTTTTCTATTGAGCCTTTGCCATCTTTGATTTTCATGTGCCATGTTCCATTGTTCCATGGGCACATGTCATCTTCAACAACCTTAAAAAACAATTCTCCATCCTCATTATAACCACGCATGGGAACTGCCTTCTCAATATCAATTATGCGTGCAAGTAATCCTCTTCCGGACTTTATGTTCAGTTTGTTAGGTTCCAGTATGAGATGGGACATTGGGTCATCCATCGGAACCTGCATGTATTGTATGTTGCCGGCTAGGTCCATTCTGGTAAAATAACTCCATATGCCATAGTATGCTGATATGGAAAGCCATGCCATATCGCGTACCATAATTTTGTGTCCATGCATATGCGGCTCAACAGTATAAACTACATAACCCATGGGAATTCCATCTTCTTCATAAATTATTTCATCATGTACTGTGCCGGGAGTAAGGGGAGGGCTGAGCACTCCGGTCTCCCATTTGAATTTATCTCTTATCAGATAGCCTGTTCTTTGTGTTGTAAATTTTCTGTAAATTTTATCAAGTATCTCAATTTTATCCTTATGCAGTTGTTTTAATTTTCCGGTTTTATTGAAATGTTTAAAAGATTTAAACTGGATATTCTTGGGATCAATTTCATAAGAGTTTTGAGTTGAGACAATGGCATAACCGTATCGTTGATAAATTGCTGCCTGTGAAGCAAAGAGAATACTTATCGGCCTTTCCCCCTGTTCGTGTAAATTCTCAAAATGTCTGGTGGTCACCTTCCTCAGGCAACCCATGCGGCGAAAAACTGGTAAGGTGCCGACAAAGGATACTCCTGCAACAGGTGCGTCAATTCCGTTAAAACGCATTGTAAAAGGCCATGAAGCATAGGATGTTGCCAACTTTCCATCAACAAAGGCACAAAGGGTCATATCAGGTGTAATTCCTTTAATGAATTCCTGTGAAATTAAACCTGGCGGTAATACATTTGTTTCCGCTGCGACCCTTCGGGCCTCATCCATTTCTTCGGGTTTGGCTGACCTGACTTCTATTGTCATGTTAATTCTCCCTCATATTTAAATATACCTGCTGCAATCTTCCATAAATTCTTTGTATATCCTGTAATGTTCTGTCTCGTAATATGTTGTTTCAGTAATGGTATTATTATCAAAATTAAGCAGTTTCGCATCCGGGCATGCCATCAATATCGGGGAGTGGGTGGCAAGAATAAACTGGGCATGTTTCTGCTTAGCCATATCCTTTAAAATATTTACGAGCGCTATCTGGCTGGCTGGAGAAAGGGCTGTTTCAGGTTCATCCATAATATAGAGTCCCTTTATTTTATAACGGGCCCTGAAAAAAGATAGAATGCCCTGCCCGTGTGACTGTGTAACAAGGGATTTACCTCCAAAGTATTCAAACAGGCCCGGACTTGAAATTGCCCATTCATCAAGAAGTGCTGAAAAGTGTTTATGAACATCGGATGAAAAAAAAGATCCGGGAACAGCCCCTTCTATCCATTCAACATTTATAGCATTATACAAACCCTTATGATAGGGATTGTTTTTATGCCTTGGTCTCTGTTCTCCTTCCCAGATATATATGCCGCATTTCCTGCTTAATGCTTCAAGGAGCGTTGATTTTCCTGTGCCATTCTCACCTGTAAAAATTGTAACAGGTGATTCTAAATTAAGGCCTGAGGTATTATTGAATACTTCCAGGTTAAACGGATAATAATCTTTTGTTGGAAATTTGTCCTGTGAGATGGTTACCTTTTTAAGATGCATTACTGTTTTTATCCCCCGGATTAATAAAAATCAGCAACCAATATCAGGACGGTTGCTGATTAAAAATACAACTATATGCTAAAAATGTGCATTATTTTTTTAAATTAAATTCGAGTGCCAGGATAACTATTTAAATTCCTGTTGCTAGTCCATCTCAAAATCCACACCCCACGTCTTAAGACCGGCCATTCCGGCACCGGTGTTAACATTATCTGTTATTCCCTGTTCATTCAGGTTCAGCTGGGTCTCATAGGAACGTACACCTGTATTGCAGATCAGCACCAGTTTTTTATCTCTAGGCACTTCGTCCATTCGGTCAACAAGCTGATCGTGCGGAATGCTTTTCCATATTTCCGGATATTTATCTTCAAAAGGCTGGGCATCGGCATTGGCGCGGCAGTCTAAAAAGAAAGTATCTCCTGATGAACGATTTTCCCAGTATTTATTAAACTCTTCCTGGGTGATGAATTTATAACGACCATCCAGGTAATTTGATGCTGCGTTTCCAAGTGCATTTATAATATCCATTGCGGAAGCAAATGGCGGTGAATATGCAAGCTCCAGGTTGCTGATTTCCTCAACTCCCGGCTTATATTTAAGCAAAGGTGCAACTGCGTTGACCCGGCCTACCATGCCGCTGTCTTTTCCGCCATATCCCTGAATGCCCAGAACTGTTCGTGTCTTGATGTCTACCACCAGTTCCAGAAAGATTACCTCTTTATCAAAATAGAAATGGGCCCGGTCAAACTGTGCTACCTGAATACCCACGGCATCAAAACCGGCGGCTCTGGCTTTATCAACAGTTAGACCAGCGCCGGCCAGGGCGTTATCATATATTTTTACAACAAAGCTGCCTACTGCTCCGTCAAACCGTCCTTCTCCCCCTGCAATATTGCTCCCGATCACTCTTCCCTGCCGGTTCGCCATTGAACCCAGGGGATAGTATCCCGGTTCCCCGGTTACCAGGTTTTTGACCGCCGCACAGTCACCGCCCGAATAGATATCCGGATCGGATGTCTGCATGTGCTCGTTAACAACAATCCAGCCCTGGGGTGTTACCTCGAGTCCTATAGACTTTGCCAGAGCAGTGTTTGGAACAACTCCCACTGCCATGATAACCATGTCTGCTTCCAGTGTCCGTTTATCAGTCTTTACAGAAGAAACAGAACCTTCGCCGACAATAGCGGAAACTTTTTCTGATGTATAAACCCTGACACCATTATCCTCCATGCACTTTTGCGCCATTTTGGCAAGGCCGGGACTGACGAATCCGGGCATGATCTGATCAAATACCTCCACGACCGATGTTTCAATCTCCCACATGTCCGCGAGCGCTTCGGCCATCTCGAGACCGATGAAGCCGCCGCCTACCACTACCGCTTTTTCGATGCTTCCCTTTGTAACCTTTTCCTTGATTGCCATTGCATCATGAAGATTGGCGACTGTATAGACATTCTCAAGGTCTTCGCCCGGAAGATTCAGCTTACGCGGGGTAGTCCCGGTGGCGAGTACCAGTTTGTCATAGGAGAGTGAATCGGTTGTACCGTCTTTGCGCTTAATCTCGACCTTTTTTACCTGCCTGTCTATGGCAACAACCTCAGTACCGCTCATCACGTTTACGCCCTTGTCCTTTAAGAAAAAACGTTCGTCACGTATCATGTGAAAGCTGGTGGAACGAAGCTCGGAGATATCACTGACATCGCCGGAGACATAAAATGGTATGCCGCAACCGCCATAGGAAATATACTCATCCCTGTCAATCAGGTAGACTTCCGCTTTCGGGTCCATCCGTTTTGCCCTGCACGCAGCCTTTGATCCAAGTGCTACACCACCAACTACCACAATTCTCTGAGACATTTTAATCCTCCTTTAGATTAGGTATGAATTTTTCGAAAAAAATCATAATCCTAATGTATGAATCTGTAAAGGATAAAAAGAGAAATATTTCACAAGCGTGAGAATAATATCCTTCCCGGAATTTATCTCACAGTTATTTAATAATCCCGATTAACGTGAAGATAAAAAAAGCCCTGTCAAAAACAGGGCCTTATCATAAAACAGGAATTTATGATTTAGGCGGAGGAGCCCCCATATGGCCCATCAATTTCTGCCATTCCTTTCTGTATGTAAACCTGATTTTTTCTATTCTTTCCTGCGGCCAGTCAGGGTCCCAGCCCAGCCCCATGTCTTCTCCTACCATAATAATGGTAAATTCAGGGCTGAGGGGCTTTTTACTTATTATTGTGGTTACATTGCATATGCGGGCAGGCGAATTGCAGTCCGAGCACTCTCCGGTTTTGGAGCATGGCGTGGGAAGCCCCATGTTCATGGCATGATAAGGTGCGATTACCTTCTGCACCCTTTCAAGTGCTGTGGGTACATCTTTTACTATTTTGTTCTGCCCGACAACCAGAATGACCTGCTTTGTACCGTATATCATACCTGTAACCCTGTTTCCCATGCCGTCCAGATTGATCAGTTTCCCGTCAAGTGTTACTGCATTGGTGCTGACCAGGAGAACATCACTCCTGTTTGCCGGTTCCAGTGAAGGAGCTATAATGGCACCCGGTTTGGGAATTCCGGGGCCCGTATTTCCTCTTTCCTCGAGTTTCTTCATGACTCCTATCTGGTTAACAGACATTGATCCGGCCATTTCAAGGGTGGCATCCTCAGGAATAAGCTTAAGTATAATATCAGGGACATCCTCTGCCTTCGCAGCATATTCGACATTAAAATTGTTTTTCTTAAGGGCATTGATAGTAGTTTCAATGTCTTTATTCATTGTTTCCCTCCATACTCTAATAAAGTTAAAATAAATGACTGTATCTCAATGGGATCAACATGTATATGGAAAGAAACGATAGGCTAAATGGGTTTTAAAGTCAACTGTCAGAAATAGCTTATGGAAGTATAAATGCCGGTTAGACACTATTATGCAACGGAGACCAATACCACGGTTATATTATCGTCTCCTCCGGCTTTTTTAGACTGCTCAATTAACTCTGTCGCTTTTATGTCAATATCAGTATCTGACCGGATAATCTCTTCAATCCGGTTAGTGTTCAACATATCAGTAAGGCCGTCCGAACACAGTAGGAACAGGTCATCGGGAAATATTTTACCCCTTGTAACATCAAGCTGAAGATCTTTTTGATGGCCGATAGCCCTTAGAATGATATTGCGAAGAGGATGGGTTTTTATATTGGAGGCAGGGATGATTCCTGCATCTACCTGTTGCTGGACAAGGGTATGGTCCCGGGTGATTTGTTTTAACTCTCCTCTTCTGAGCAGGTATGTGCGGCTGTCTCCTACATGCCCTGAAATAAAACTATTATTATAAAAGGTCAGTAACTCTGCAGTACATCCCATTCCCTCATGATCAGGATTCTTTTTGATATGCTCCCGGATTTTTTCATTTGCATTGCTGAATACTTTTTTAACGCGAAAGAGAATTTCGTTTTCTGACCTGTTGAAATTATCCACCAGTATTTCCGATGCCGTATCAGTAAAAATAAGACTTGCTATTTCACCGGCTGCAGCACCTCCCATGCCGTCTGCTGCGGCACAAAAATTATATTCGGGATTTACAACATATTGATCTTCATTATTTGATCGTTTACACCCGATATCTGTTTTTCCGGAATATATATACTGATACATATTCAGATCAGCCTTTAAAAATCATACAGGGTTAATTGTCATTTTTTTTGAAATTTTTTCTCATAAAGTCTTCAAGAGTGGAGATATCCACATTGATATTGAGTATATCTTTCAATTTAACCAACTCTTTAAATACCTCCTGCGCACTCTGGAATCGTAACTCTTTTTTCCTTTCCAGGCATTTCATGACCAGATTATTTAACTCTACGGGCAAATCGGGCAACTCCTCGATAACCGGTTTGATGTCCATTACCGGGATTGTACGAATCGCCTCTATATCGCTGTCAAATTGATATACCCGTTTACCGGTTAATATTTCATAAAATACCAGACCCAGGGCATATATATCCACCCTGGCATCAATCTGTTCCCCCATTGCCTGTTCAGGTGATAAATAGGACATTTTACCTTTTATAACGCCAACCTGGGTCAAGCTGGGCTCAGATTGCGCCTTGGATATACCAAAGTCACTTATTTTAACTTCGCCCCGGAATGATACAAGAATATTTTGCGGACTGATATCCCTGTGCACAATATTCATGGGCTCTCCGGTCAGGTCATCTTTTTTGTTATGTGAATAATCCAGTCCCTTGCAGATCTCTGAAATGATGTATCCTGCAAGTTCATAGGGAATTCCATGTTTCAGAGTTGACAGGATCTCTCCCAGGTTCTTCCCGTCAATGTATTCCATGGCAATAAGATATGCATTGTCTATTTTTTTATAATCAAGGATCTGGACAATATTGGGATGATGCAGCAGCGCGGCTATTCTTGCTTCACGGGTAAACATATTGATGAAATCCGTGTTTTCGGCAAGGTGGGGCAATATTCTTTTTACGGCCACCTGTTTTCGAAAACCGTCTTCACTCAGATAATCGGAAAGAAATAATTCCGCCATGCCGCCTCTGGCCATTTTCCTCAGTAATACATATGGTCCTATTCGGTCCATATTCTCATATTCTTTCAGTATGTTGCTTGCCTTTGCTTTTGCTGTCCTGTTCAGCAGATAAAAGGCAACTATAATTGAGATAGCAGAAAACAAGCACCAGGCGACGTAGAAGTATTTAAGTCTGTTCAGGGTATTATGGAGAGGTGCGGAATTAAGCGCCACATATACTTTGCCTATTTCGACATCTGCAAAGGTCATATTTTTTAAAAAACCAAAAACCGCTGATCCATTGGGCGCTGTGTCGGAAAATATCTTGATATCCCTGGTCTCGTTGAAAAGTTTTTTTTGATCAGGAATCTTAAAAGCTTTATTGATCATTTCTGTATCTGTGTGGGTTAATATTATATTTTTATGATCCAGTACGTCAGCAAAGCTCAGGTCCTTTGTATTTTTGAGTTCATTGATGGCCATATGTAGTGCAAGGAAATCTTTATCCAGTATAAGTGATTCACTCTTGGCTGCCAGATCTTCTGCGGCAGATATACCCCGGTTAAAGAATGTTTTATTGGCATCAGTGACGGAGTTTTTATAAATAATAAGCGCCCCTGCGTTGGCGACCAGCCAGATTGAGAGGAATAAGATAATTACCTTTCGATTACGTCGAATGAATTCACTCTTTAATAATTTTTTAGAAAATGTTCCGAAAATATTTGTTGGACTTTGTTTATCATTTCCCGTTGTCATGGTGACCAGTAATCCTCCGCATTGAATCCCCAGCTCATTGACCCATTCAAATATCAGATAAGCAAAATAATCATTATCATTTTAATCCGGGCTCTCAATAAAGTGATCAGTGATGCAAAATATCGCATTGACACTACGGCCTAAAACCAAATGCCCGGAATACACGATTAAATGATTTAAGCTAAAAAGTGGCGAAAGCAGGACACAAATTACTATGGCAATTATATGTTGTCAAGGAAATAAGGGTATGAAATTGCAGGCAAATTCTTGAGTGATGGTTTGTTCTAAATAATCCTGTTCTGCAACGGATCATGATTCCTTCCCCGAGTACCGTATCCTGCAAGGAGAAGTGGCTGAAGGTAACACAGCATATGAGCTTTAATTGTGATTCAGGGCTGTTTTACCTAATTGACATAGTTATACAGATATGATTAAATCCTGACCGTTCAAACAGGATGGAATGCTAAACTATTTTAATAAAGTCGATATAGACAATACAATGATTAATACTCATAAAAAAAGTTTTTCAGGGAACCGCAGGTACTACTTCCTTCTGTTACTTTTTTTCACAGCCGGGTTGTTTCTGCCCTCCTGCGTCACAACAACCCCTGTAAATAAAGGGGCGGAAGTTGCTGTTTATAAATCCGATAACTATATGATTTACAGACTCCAGGGATCGGAAACACCTGAAGATCTGGCAAAAAAATATCTGGGTGATATTAAAAAATCCTGGCGAATCGAGGAAGCCAATCCAAAAAAGAAATTTTCTGCCGGACAGTATATTGTTATTCCGCTTAAGGAAGATAATAAAGGTGGAATAAGTACAAATGGGTATCAGGTAATACCTGTACTCACATATCACCGTTTTAATGAGAAATGCGACTCCGACCTCTGTATGCCCGAGAATGTTTTTGAGCAGCAGATGAAGTATCTTAAAGACAATGGCTATCATTCGGTTACCCCTGATGATCTCCTTGCTTTTCTGCAATATCGCAAGGCCCTTCCTGCCAAATCGGTAATGATAACCATGGATGATGGTTTTCGTTCTGTCTACGGTATAGCCTATCCAATTATGAAAAAATATGGATTCACTGCAACTCTGTTTATCTATACTGATTATGTCGGTGTTTCCGGTTCGGCTATAACATGGGATCAGCTCCGGGAGATGAAGGCAGCGGGTTTTTCAGTAGGATCACATACTGTCAGTCACAGCAACCTTACAAAGAAGGCGGAGGGTGAATCAGATCAGGACTTTTTAGCCAGAATCAGAAAAGAACTTAATGAATCCAAAGCAATCATTGATAAAAAACTGGGGCAGGATACAATCATCCTGGCGTATCCATTCGGCAGTTGTGATCAAAGAGTCACAGAATATACAAAACAGGCAGGCTATAAAATGGCAATGACCGTCAAGAGAGGCGGAAATGCCTTTTTTAACAGCCCTCTGGCATTAAAACGGGACCAGATACTTTCTGCAGATTCGGATTTGTTCCATTCCACATTGATTACCTTTAATCGGTTTTAACCGGGGTGAGAGAAAAATGAGGCGTATTGTCACCACCATCTGTGTTCTTTCTCTGTTAGCATTGGTCAGCGGGTGTGTACCCAAAATTATGTCTCCAACTCAGCTGGCGGACCAGTATATAACGACCGCCCGTCGGCTTGAAGAAAAAGGTGATCTGATTAACGCTCTCAAACAGTATCAGCTTGCCCTGACAGTTGACAGTCAGAATCAGTATGCAATCGAGAGAATGACCCAGCTCCGGAAAGGATTCAGGGAACGTATTATCAAACACTATCAGGATGGCGTGGCCTTTAATAAAAAAGGGCAGTACCGAAATGCACGACGTGAATTTCTAAAAGTCCTGTTGTATGATCCTGAACATGCCCAGGCATTAAAAATGCTCAAAGAGCAAAAATTGTTTGCAGAGGAAGTTGAAGGATATCTGGTACATAAGATTCAAAAGAATGAAACAATATCTTTACTGGCCAAAAAATATTATGGAGATGCCAAAAAATTCCGGATTATTGCCGAATACAACCGGATGGAAGACGCGACAAAAATCAGGTTAGGGCAGGCTATTAAAATACCTGTCATAGACGGAACTTATTTTTTCAAGAGCCCTGAAGAAAAGATTACGTTGGCCAGGGAGATTCCCGAGTCAGAACTTACCAAGGTTATAAACGTTAAAAATGATATCACCCATGTTGTCCAGCCGGGTGAAAGTCTTACAACACTT
>JASFHE010000216.1:0-9706 GCA_050123415.1 Desulfobacteraceae bacterium
GGACGTAATCCCTCCGATAACCCTGTTATCTCCCAGGATTTCCTTAAGTATTTCTATATTGCCGAGACCGTTCTGCAGTGTGGCAAAAAGGGTCTTTTGGGGTGTCCTGTTTTTCAGGCCTTCTGCTGCATCCCCGGTTTTATTGGATTTGACGCATATAAGGACTATATCCGGGTCCGTACCTGATAACTCTGTAATAACCGGAACTGCGGCATTATAATCGCCTGATACTCCTTCAACGGATATTCCTTTTTTATTGATTATGTCGGCGCGCACTGCGTTGTAATCGTAAAGGGTTACATCAAAACCTCCGATATGCAGCCTTGCGGCAAAAAGACATCCCATAGCGCCGGGACCGACAATAAGAAACTTCATAAGATTTCTCCTGATATCCATTCAGCGTAAAATCATTTCTGAATGGAGCTTTCAGCGGTCAGCGATCAGCTGCCAGTTAAGGCTTTGTTTTAAACGTCTTTTGCTGAATGCTGAAAGCTGATTGCTTGCCCATCCTCCTCAGTGATCTTACGGCGGAGGATGGGCATCTCCTATAACTTATCCGCCTCCTCCTGGTCCATTTTAAAGGCATGGTCCGGCCCAGGGAATGTCCCGTTTTCAACTTCCGTTTTATACCGGATAAGGGCTTCTTTTATCATTGGCGCCAGATTAAGATACTGTTTAACAAATTTGGGTGTGAATCTTTCATAAAGACCGAGCAGGTCATGGTAAACAAGAACCTGTCCGTCACAATCAGCACCCGCACCGATTCCAATGGCAGGTATTTTTATTTCCCTGGTGATACGTGCTGCCAGGGTATCGGGTATACATTCAAAAACGATCATAAATGCACCGGCATCTTCAAGGTCTTTAGCGGATTGAATCATTTTTTTCGCGCTTTCGGCATCCTTTCCCTGCACCTTGTAGCCGCCGAGCATGGTTGCCGTCTGGGGCGTTAGGCCAATATGGCCGCAAACGGGTATTCCTGCCGTTACAATGGCCTTTACAACAGGCGCCATGTCACTGCCGCCTTCAAGCTTTACGCTGTCACACCCTGCCTCCTTTAAAAATCTTCCGGCATTTTCAACGGCCTTTTCTATACTTACCTGGTATGACATGAAAGGCATGTCACCGATGATAAAACCGTTTTTTACCCCCCTGCTGACTGCCTTTGAGTGATGTATCATTTCATCCATTGTTACGGGCACTGTGGAATCGTAACCGAGCATGACATTACCCAGAGAATCTCCGATTAATATTGTGTCGATACCTGCCTGATCAACAAGGTTTGCTGCCGAATAATCATAGGCAGTCATCATGGTTATCTTTTCTCCGTTGATTTTCTTCTGCTGTAGTCTCGCAAGTGTCATTTTTTCACTGCTCATTTTCTCCTCCTCCTGTTGGCACTGTCCGCCGGAAATCCTTTGATGTGTACCCGGTTTCGATACGTGCAGCTTCGCCGCGGCATACCTTACCTGAATGGAAAGGTAAAAAAATGGGGACCTTATTCGATCGAAAAGATCCCCATAGTGTAGATTTTGATGGTTGTACGGTATGAGACATTGTTCAGTTTCTCTTCTCATCCGTCCCGGTCGTCCACATCAGGAGATCCAGGCGGCATTACCTGAAAATTTAGTCTGTTTTTAATTTCGGCTTGATGTCCCGTGCCCAGGATCACCCTACCTTTTGTTTTTAAAATAATAGTATGCTAATGGATGTAATGTCAATAATAAGTAATTTTTAATAATCTGTGATTGTGAAAATCAATGAACAATTGGCTTGACAGGGTTGAACAATTGCCTTGACATTCTTTGAAATTATTAGGATTCTAGCGTAATATTAACTTTTTTACTAATGTTATGATTATTCATATCATGCAGGAAATTATAGATATATTAACAGGTTGTAATTTTGGCCGATGTGATTGGACATCTTCATTTTTTTTAATGATCTACATACGATAAAAAAACCAGGCAAATAATTAAAAATCTTAAGGAGGTAGTAACCATGTCTGATCTATCAATATTGTTGGCTGATCTTAAAGAGCAGGAGGCATTGGATGCGGTCAAACAGGCGCTTGATGAAGATGCTGACCCTATGGAGATACTTGCTCAGGCAAGAGAGGGAATGAAGATTGTCGGAGAGAGATTTGGAAACGAGCAGTATTTTATACCGGATCTTATATATTCCGGTGAAATCCTTAAAGGCATTGCCGCCCTTGTTGAACCCCACATCAAAGACTCAGGTGCTGACGCTGAAAAACTCGGTAAGGTTATCATAGCAACCGTTGCCGGTGACATACATGACATAGGAAAAGATCTGGTTGTATTTATGCTCGATATCAGTGGTTTTGAGGTGTTTGACCTTGGTATCGATGTGCCGGTACAGACCATAGTAGACAAGGCAAAGGAAACGGGTGCGACGGTAATCGGCCTCAGCGGATTCCTTACGCTTGCCTTTGACGCAATGAAAGAAACTGTTGACGCCCTGGCAGAAGCCGGCCTCAGAGATAACCTTAAGATAATGATCGGCGGCGGTCAGATTGATGATGAAGTAAGAAAATATACCGGAGCTGATGCCTATGGTAAAGATGCCATGGCAGCAGTAAATCTGGCAAAAGGATGGTTGTGCTAGCATAATGTCCATCCGGAAAAAATATCTGCATGGAGCTTTCAGCAGTCAGTCCCGCTTTTAGCGGGATTCAGCAAGATCTTTGATTTAATGTTTTAAGCTAATCCGCCTTCGTCCCGAAGAATTCATCGGGACTATGGCGGGACAAGTAGCTGAATGCTGATGGCTGACTGCTTTCATACAAGGGGGAACGGGTTTATTAAAATATTTACCCGATCCTCCTTTTTAGCTTTTAAGCCGGAGATAGTGAAATTTTATACTTGAAAGAACAGGAGTACGGTCGCTGAACCCGGATAAATGACAGCACTAAGGAAATATAATATCACCTTCAATCCGCTGGGCAGATCAATTGATGTCCTGGCAGGGACCAGCATACTGGAAGCTGTACGATCAGCCGGGATTGGTCTGTCCGCGACCTGCGGAGGGAAGGGCAGCTGCGGTCAGTGCAGAGTGGTCATAAATGAAGGGAAGGTGTCGCCTCTTTTAGAAAGTGAAAAAGATATTCTTACAACTGAAGATGTGCGCAGCGGACAAAGACTGGCCTGCTGCACATTTCCTGAAGGGAACCTAAAAGTACACATACCTGAAAAATCGTTGCTTACCGATCTTAAGCTTCAGCTTGAGGGTGAAAAGAGTGACCTTGAAATTGATCCCCTGATAAGATCATTTGATATCACGGTTAAATCCCCCACATTGGATGAGCCGACTGCCGACCTGGACAGGGTGCTCGAAGCGCTGAAAGACGGGCATAATATTATTGATCCTTCAGTGGATATACTGGCACTCAAGCAGTTACCTTTGTTTTTAAGAAAAAATAACCGGGACATATCGGTAATCCTGAGAAACGATGAGATAATTGGTTTTTCAACCCAAAATACCTGCCCCGCAGGCCTGGCAGTTGACCTGGGCACTACCAAGGTCGCTGCATATCTTATGGATTTATCCACCGGCGAAGAACTTGCCTGCAGAGGGGCTATCAATCCGCAGTCCGTTTATGGGGATGATGTGATGAGCCGCATGGACAGCGCCCTGCATGACAGAGAAGAAAACAGTTCATCGCCAACCAGGCTTGCAGTGGTTATCCGTGATTTAATAAATGAAATGATGGATTCTCTTACTGAAGAGGCCGGGCTGACAGGAAATAATGTCACGGATATATGCATTGTCGGAAACACTGCCATGACCCACCTCTTTCTCGATCTGCCGGTTGAACAGCTCGCAAAGTCTCCATATGTGGCAGCTACTGATCATCCCGTTGATCTAAAGGCAAGGGATACAGGGATTTCTGTCTGTCCCGGCACCTATGTACACATACTACCGGCGATCGGAGGATTCGTTGGCGGCGACCATGTCTCAATGATTATAGGGGCCGGGATTGACAGAAAAAACAAGGTTACACTCGGCATTGATATCGGGACAAATACCGAGATTGTCATTAACAATCCCGCAAAGGATTGCCTTATGTCACTTTCCTGTCCGTCAGGCCCGGCGTTTGAGGGAGCCCATGTTACGGATGGTATGAGGGCTGCAAGGGGCGCTATCGAATCGGTCTGCCTCACAGAAGACAATGTGGAGTGTAAAACAATAGGCGATGACCTTCCTGTCGGACTTTGCGGTTCGGGAATAATCGATGCGGTTGCCGAGCTGTACAGGTGGGGTATAATAAATGACAGGGGAAGATTTGATAAAGATAATAAAAGAGTGTATCAGGGGAAATTCGGCTCTGAATTTATCATTGCCGAAAGCAGTAAAGGTAATGGAAATATAGTAATATCCCAGAAGGATATCGCAGAGGTACAGCTTGCCAAGGGGGCCATCAAGGCCGGTATCGAATCACTAATGGAAGTAAACGGCATAAGTTTAGAAATGGTGGATGAGGTAATAATTGCAGGCGCCTTCGGATCATACATCAACCTTGTCAGCGCGGTGGATATAGGGCTTTTACCGGCCTTTCCGAATGCCAGATACATACAGGTAGGCAACAGCGCGGGTATCGGGGCAAAAATGACACTGGTATCCCAAAAGGAGAGAGCGCGTGCCCGGGATATTGCCCGGAAAACCGGATATCTTGAATTGACGACTCATCATAATTTTAATAGAAGGTTTGCTGAGGCCATGAGATTCCCGCTGGAAAAACAGTTTATAAATAATATATGAAGAAAGGGTAATAATATGATCGTTATTGGAGAAAAAATAAACGGGACCCGCAAACGGGTAAAAGAGGCGATCGCTGCAAAAGACGCGGATTTTATTAAGGATCTTGCACTGAGACAGGTAAACGCCGGTGTCGATTTTCTGGATGTTAATGCCGGTACATCTCCTGAAAAGGAACCGGATGACATGATCTGGCTGATCAATGCTATACAGGAAGTAACAGACGCTGCGCTGTGCCTGGACTCCGCGAATCCTGAGGCGCTTAAGGCCGGATTTACTGTAGTAAAGAAAAATCCCATGATCAATTCACTAAGCGGTGAGAAAATCCGTGTGGATGGTGTGCTTCCCCTTGCCTGTGAACATCAGACAGAACTGATTGTACTTACATGCGACGATGACGGCATACCCGCGACGGTTGAAAAGAGGATGGAAATTCTTGATAAGCTTATTGCCATGACCAGGGAAGGCGGTCTTGCTGACAGTAAACTGCATATTGATCCGCTGGTCGGGACCATCTCAACGGATACGGAGAGCGGTAACATTGCCTTTGAGTCAATGCGAAAGATCCTTGAAAAATATCCCGAAGTGCATATCACCGGCGGTTTAAGCAATATATCATTCGGGCTGCCCGCAAGGTCCATAGTAAACCAGGCATTTGCAGTACTTGCCATTGCCGCAGGGATGGACAGCACAATCGTTGATCCTGAAAATGTTGACCTGAAGAGTATTATCTATGCGGCGGACGTTGTACTGGGCAAGGACAGGTTCTGCCGTAATTTTACATCGGCCTACAGGCAGGGTGTGATAGGTAAGAAGAAGTAATTAATGCCCATCCAGAAAGAGGCAAATTCTGGATGGAGCTTTCAGCGGTCAGCGTTCAGCATTCAGATAAGTCTTTGTGTTTTATGCCTTAAGCTGATAGCTGATAGCTTTCATCAAAAAACTATTGTTTTTGGATGGATTTTTATACATTGAGGAATAAATGAACGACAAAAAGATAAAATACAGAGTTTTAATCGCAAAGCCCGGTCTGGACGGACATGACAGGGGGGCCAAGATAATAGCAAGGGCCCTGAGAGATAATGAGTTTGAGGTTATCTACACCGGTATCCGGCAATCTCCCGAGGAAATTGTCGCGACTGCCATTCAGGAAGATGTGGCTGTAATAGGCCTTTCATCCCTGTCAGGTGCGCATCTCAGGCTTTTTCCGGCTGTTATTGATGAGCTTAAAAAAAGGGGGGCAGAGGATATCAGGGTGCTTGGCGGCGGAATTATCCCTGATGAGGATATTGAAATACTTAAAAAGGCCGGGATAGAGGGTGTGTTTACTCCGGGGGCCCCTCTTGCAGATATAATTGAGGCATTTAACAGTGCCTGTGATGAGTTTTATGGTAATAAATAAAAAAGAACAGGATTACAATGAGTAAGGACAAAAGAATTAATGAATGGGAAGAAAATGAACTGGCCAAAAGTACTGCCAGGTTTCCCGAACGCAAAGAGCGTTTTACAAACCACGGTCAGGAGGAAATTCCGAGGATTTCCTTTCCTGAAAATATGGATGACAATTATATATCCGAACTGGGATTTCCGGGAAGATATCCTTTTACAAGGGGTGTCCAGCCTACCATGTATCGGGGGCGTTTGTGGACAATGCGCCAGTATGCAGGATTTTCCACAGCCGTTGAAACAAACAACAGGTTCAGGTACCTTCTTGATCAGGGTACAACAGGGCTTTCAATTGCCTTTGATCTTCCCACCCAGATAGGCTATGACTCGGATAATCCGATGAGTGCGGGTGAAGTCGGAAAAGTAGGTGTTGCTATTGATTCACTTGCTGATATGGAAATCCTCTTTAAGGGTATTCCTCTTGATAAGATATCAACGTCAATGACAATCAATTCTCCTGCCGCGGTTCTCCTTGCCATGTACATTGCCCTTGGTGAAAAGCAGGGCGTTTCTGCTGATCAACTAAAGGGGACAATACAGAACGATGTCTTAAAGGAGTATGTTGCCAGAGGAACATATATCTTTCCGCCAAAACCAAGTCTGCGTATCATCACGGACATCTTTCAGTACTGCAGCCAGAACCTTCCGTCTTTTAATACTATTTCCATATCCGGTTACCATATAAGGGAAGCAGGTTCCACAGCTGTTGAAGAGGTAGCCTTTACACTTGCAAACGCGTGTACCTATGTGCAGGCCGCAATCGACGCGGGCCTTGAGATAGACACCTTCGCAAAAAGACTTGCCTTTTTCTTTAACGCTTCATCAAATATCCTTGAAGAGGTTGCCAAGTTCAGGGCCGCCAGAAGACTCTGGGCAAAGATAATGAAGGAACGATTCGGAGCTAAAAAACCTGCCAGCCAGATGATGCGGTTCCATACGCAAACAGCAGGCAACACACTGACGGCCCAGCAGGTGGATAACAATATTGTGAGGGTGACGATACAGGCCCTTGCCGCAGTACTTGGCGGCACACAGTCTTTACATACCAATTCAAAGGATGAGGCACTGAGCCTTCCGACCGAAGATTCGGTGAGGACAGCCTTGAGAACTCAGCAGATAATTGCCCATGAATCAGGCGTGGCTGATACTATCGATCCCCTGGCAGGTTCATATTATATTGAAGAACTGACCGATAAAATAGAAAAGCAGGTTATCAGTCTCATGGACCAGGTCGAAAAAGAAGGCGGTGTTGTTGCCGGCATTGAAAAGGGTTTTATACAGAGACATATTGAAAAATCCGCCTATGAATACCAGAAGGAGATTGAAAGCCGGGAACGTATCATTGTCGGTATGAACAGGTTCCAGGTTGATGAAGAATTAAAACCTCCGGTTTTAAAGATCGATCCCGAGGTGGAAGACAATCAGGTCAACAGTCTGAAACGCCTCAGGGAAAACAGAAATCAGGAAAAGGTGGAAGAGACTCTTTCCGTGCTCAGGGATGCAGCAAAAGATGATAGCAACCTGATGCCGCCAATACTGGCAGCGGTAAAGGAATATGCCACGCTTGGAGAAATTTGCGGTGTACTTCGTGATGTGTTTGGTGAATACAGGTACAGGGGGTAGACATGATAAAAAAAATTGATCATATTGGTATTGCGGTAAGTTCCATTGAACAGGCCAGGGATTTTTTTGAGAATACCCTTGGATTAACATGTGAGGGTGTTGAAACAGTGGAATCCCAGAAGGTAAAAACGGCATTTTATTCAGTAGGCGAAGTCCATATTGAGCTGCTCGAACCAACATCCGAAGACAGCACTGTTGCCAAATACCTTGGAAAGAACGGTGAGGGAGTGCATCATATCGCATTTAAGACAGATAATGTTGAGGATCAGCTGGATCAGGCGGAAAAATGCGGCTGCAGTTTGATTAACAAGGCCCCGGTTGAAGGGGCAGGAGGAAAAAAAGTGGCTTTCCTTCACCCCAGGTCAACATGCGGTGTATTGACAGAGTTTTGCTTTAAAGAGGACGAATAATCAGGTCAGGACATGACAGAAAAAATTAAGGAATTAAAACGATTACGCGAACAGGCAGCCCTTGGCGGCGGAATTGAGCGAATTAAAAAACATAAGGCGAAGGGAAAACTTACTGCCAGAGAAAGGATAGAGCTGTTTGTAGATAAGGGCAGCTTTGAAGAGTTTGATACCTTCAAGACCCACAGGTGCCGGAATTTCGGAATGGAAAAAAAAGAGATCCTTGGTGACGGCGTGGTTACGGGTCACGGCACTGTAAACGGCAGGCAGGTATATATTTTTTCCCATGATATGACGGTATTCGGCGGCAGTCTTTCCGAAACATTCGCGGAAAAGATCTGTAAGGTCATGGACATGGCAATGAAAAATGGTGCACCGGTAGTAGGCTTTAATGATTCGGGCGGTGCAAGGATACAGGAAGGTATTGAAAGCCTTGCAGGCTATACGGATATCTTTTTAAGGAATGTCATGTCTTCCGGTGTAGTGCCCCAGATATCTGTTGTTTTAGGACCATGCGCCGGCGGGGCAGTATATTCACCTGCTCTTACCGATTTTACGGTCATGGTAAAGAATAACGCGTATATGTTTTTGACAGGACCAAGGGTTGTAAAGGCCGTAACACATGAGGATGTGAGCATTGAAGACCTTGGCGGCGCGTCGATACACACTGCAAAAAGCGGAGTCGCGCACCACTCCGCAAAGTCGGATGAGGAAGCCATAGAATATGTAAAGGAAATGCTGTCCTATTTTCCGCAGAGCAACAGGGAGAAGCCTCCATGGTCGGAAACTAATGATCCTGATGAAAGGAATGACGCCGGTTTAAACAGTATTGTTCCTGATAATCCCGGCAGGGTATATGACATGAAAGAGGTCATTAAAAGAACGGTTGATGAAGGCAAATTTCTTGAGGTGCATAAAAAATATGCCCCCAACCTGATTGTAGGATTTGCCAGGTACGGCGGTTTCCCCGTAGGAATAGTGGCGAACCAGCCCCGTTTTCTTGCAGGCGTGCTTGATAATAATTCTTCGGCAAAGGGCGCGAGATTCGTAAGGTTTTGTGACTGTTTCAATATCCCTGTGGTTACCTTTGTGGATGTGCCGGGCTTTCTTCCCGGTACAGTCCAGGAATATAGCGGGATCATAAAGAACGGCGCTAAAATGCTGTATGCATACGCCGAAGCAACGGTTCCCAAGATTACGATTATTACACGCAAGGCCTATGGCGGAGCATATTGTGTTATGTCGTCCAAGCACCTGAGAGGCGATATAAATTATGCCTGGCCCACCGCTGAAATAGCGGTTATGGGTGCAAAAGGCGCTGTTGAAGTGCTTTATAATAATTATTTTCAGGAAGATCGTGAGACTTTTCTTGCAGAAAGGGAGAGGGAATATACGGAACTGGTGGCTAATCCTCTAGTGGCGGCAAAACGCGGTTACATAGATGATATAAT
>JASFHE010000217.1:0-9683 GCA_050123415.1 Desulfobacteraceae bacterium
CATTGCGGGGATCAAATGCGTCCTGCATGTCCCAGTCACCGGGCATAACAGCAAGGTTCCAGAATATGGCCGCGCCCATTCCCGCGCCTCCTCCAAACTCTTCATACCTGGCCGTATCAATAGCTCTGACTTCTTTAGCCGTCAGGTTTACTATTAAAATTTTACCTGCATATCCTTTTGCCATTTTTATGCTCCTCCCTTCTTCTCTGTTGATTCGGGTGCCGCTTCAGGCATGCCCATTCCCGGGAATCCCATTTTTTTGGGCGGCGGCGCGAGATTGACATCATATCCGTCAATATCCTGCTGTGGCGGCGCTTTTTTTACAAGTTTAAGCGCCTTGGCAGGGCATGTTTCAACACATGCCTGTTTGCCGTCCGGACCGCCTTTTTCATTCCAGTAAGGAGCGCTTTCACACAGGTCGCATTTTGCTGATTTCTTTTTTACCGAATTCCAGATGGTCCTGTGTGGTTTCTGGGGGCATGCCTGGATGCATCTTTTACATCCTATGCATTTGGTTTGATCGATCCTCCTGATGTTGCCGTTGGCTTCATCAACATGGCATGCGCCTGTAGGGCAGTTTTGTACGCACAGGGGAGAAACGCACTGCCTGCACACCGACATTACAATATCATAGGGATATTTTGTAAAGGAAGGCGCATCCCGTATAATCTGGATCCTGGACAGGGATGGATTTGCCACACCCTCATGGGTGAGGGAACAGGCAAACATGCAGCTCTGACAGCCAAGACAAAGCCTGCTGTCATAAACCAGGTATCCTTTTGATTTAGGGTAGGTTTTTTTTGCAGACGCCTCAGCAGTGCCGGGCAGGCCGGCGGCCAGGGCTCCGGCTGCCAGAGCCGCGCTGCTGCCGACCAGAAATTGACGCCGATCCATTTTTTTTTTCTTTTCTCCGGGTCTTTCAAATTCAGCCATATAGCGTTCTCCTTTTTAAATGAATATTATTTTACTTATGCATTGTATTAATCAGGAAAGATGTCTTGCATGTGTGAATAAACAGATACTTCCCTCAGCAAGTGTTAAAAGGTTATCTATACACTTTTATAGAATAAAATATCAGTGTCAATAAAAAAGAATAATATGGTCGAAATGGACATAAAATTAGGTATTATGTTTTATTATATGTTTATTTCGTCTGAACATAATTTATCTGAAATCAGATAGAGGATTTGCTTCAATTAATATTCACTAAAAGAGGTGATTTTTTAATATAAAAGCACAATGTTTTTTTTTCTTGATTTTTTTAGTAATTAATTCTAATTAAGGAACATTAACAAGTTAATTAAGGATTCCGGTACCTGATTTTTCCTGTTCACGTTCATGCTGAGTGTTAATTTAATATTTCTATTTCATATTCGTACTCTCTCTTTTTACTTTTCTTTTTACCGGATGCACTTCTTTCATAATACGGGATTTTAGCTTTTATAAGAAATGGGTTTGGAGTTTTGATATATAGATACAGGGGTTTGTAGTTATTTAGACTTCTTTACCGAAGTCTTGATTTAGGTCATTTTTCCAATAACATTTTTTTATTTAACAGGAGGGGTTCTATGAGAGGAAAAAGAGGCTTTTTTCATAAGAATTGGCTTTTTTGTTGTTTTATTCTGTGCGTCCTTACATTAACACTGGGGGGAACAGGAGTTGTATTTGCACAGGATGATGAGGATGAAGAACAGGAGTTCACACTTGAAGAGATCACGGTAACGGCGGAGAAGAGGGAAGCCCAGTTACAAAAAATCCCAATGGACATCAGTGTTTTCAGGGAGCAGGAGATGCGTTTCTATAATGTAAACTCAGTGCTCGATATCGTGAAAATTATGCCGGATGTCTCTATCAGGAACGAGGCCGGCTCTCTTAACCTTATCACCATCCGGGACGTTCAAACGTTGATGTTTAACCCTATTTATGAATCATCAGTCGCAACCCACCTGGACGGTATTCAGCTTACCAGTTATGGCGGTCTGGATAACTTTTACTTTGATCTTGAACGAATGGAAACGCTTAAGGGGCCTCAGGGTACTCTTTATGGCCGCGGATCTACCGCCGGAAGTATAAACATCATTTCCCGAAAACCGGTTTTAGGTGAATTCAGCGGCAATGCCTCGGTCGAAGTGGGTGATTACGGTAAAGTTCGAGCAGACTGGGCAGTTAATCTCCCTGCAGGAGAAAAGGCTGCCTTACGTGTTTCCGGCCGCAGATATGTATTTGACGGTTACAGTGATTCGGGATATGGAAATGCTGACGCGTGGTCACACCGTGTATCTTTTTTATGGGAGCCGAATGATCGTTTAACTTTTCGCATGACGGGTGATTATTCGGAGTCGTTTGATCATGGAGCTGCCAGTTATGGTGATGCGGGATATTATATGGGCACATATGGGGATGTTACTATCGTGCCACAGGATGTGGAGCCGGTGGTTGACGCCCGTTGGCAAAGTGGCGGCCCGGTACACGCACGGTTTAAAAGTAAGTGGGCGACTGAAGAAACTATGGATTTGCAGATTGTCGATAACGAAAGTTATGGAATGATGGCTATACTTGACTATGATTTTGACTTTGCGACTGCTACGGTCCAGTACGGCCATCGCGTCTTTAAGGAGTATAAGGATTATTGGATGCAGGGTGCCCGTTTTCAGGTTTATCCCTATCATATGGGGGTTCCCTGGTATATGCCTCCGGGAAGTGATCCCAGCGCGATAATTGATGCTACTCCGCCTTATACTCAAGTCACTGTTCGAGTCTCCGAACCTTATCATTTTATGGTTACGGAAAATTCAAGTGACACGGATACGATGGAGGTACGACTCACGTCGAATTCAACCATATCCGGTGGCGACAAGTTTGAATGGATCGTCGGCGCCCTAGCACAAAGAGATTTCAACAGGGAGATGACGGAAGCGGGGGGCTATGGCTCTATCGAACAAGACCTTAGTTGGTTCGTGGTTCATGGAGAAACCGAAACAGAGGGACTGTTTGGCCAGGGATCGTGGATGCCTATTGACAAATGGGAATTAACCGTCGGTCTTCGTCAGAACTGGGATAAAAAGATCCTGACTACTAATTATAATTGGGCGACCAGAGAGGATGAAGATAGGCAATATTCTTATATACTAGATAAATATAGTGCAAGTTTTTCGGAACTTACCTACAGGGCTGTTCTCAGTTACTATCCCACTGAAAACATAATGCCTTACCTCAGCTATGCGAAGGGGTATAAAACCGGCCAGATATCATATCCTGGAGCTGTCACCGATCCGGAAATCCTGAATGACTGGGAGATTGGTTTTAAAAGCCGTTTTCTTGATAATAAACTGCAATTTAACTTAGGTTTTTACTACTATGACTATGAAAATTATTCCGACGGGGGCCAAGTTTACAAATGTTGGGAAGCCAATGCTGATCATACATGCGTAGACGTTGCTGGTACCAATGAACCATATGAGCCGACTACTGGTACAGCTCACCCGGATGGTCAAGTCAATTTTAATGACTATGAATATTATTATTGGGCCGGTTACTCTCCCGGCGGAGCTGAACAGAAAGGAGTTTCTATCGGCATCGAATATCTACCCACCATGAATGATCATATCTCGATTAGCGCTTCATGGAAAAATAGCGAATATGGGGATGGCTATAACAAGTTACAAGCTGTTCTTGCAAGCTATCCGGACGCGGATAGTCCATGGGTAGACTTTGATAATGTTGACCTTGAAGGTTACGAATTTGGAGGAGCGCCAATCCGTGGCAATGCGTCGTACTCGCATACCTTTTACTTCGGAGTTGACACGCTGATGACCTCCATCGGCGCCTTCTATGAAGGCAAGGGGATTGATCAAGTTATAAATACGGGTTTTCCGGAGGAGTATAAGATGCCCGGCCGGGATGACTATTGGACATTCGATTTTAATTTGATGTATAACTCAAGCAAATGGGTGGGCGAAGGCAGGATGTGGAGTCTTCGCGCCGGGGTCCAGAATATCTTTGACAATGATGCTCTGAGTTCTATAACCTATACGGATGACGTTCTTTTCGTCTTAAATAACGCTTATCCGTTGGGGTCAGGAACCATTACCGGCAATTACATTAATCCCAGGACATATTCCGTTACTCTTAGTATAAACTTTTAACTGATCAGCGTGTAGTAATGAGCGTGATAAAAAGGGCCGGCGCCACGGGCGCCAGCCCTTTTTTCCTGATAAATCCTTTTTTTTTGATAACTAAATTTATGATCGTGACAGGTGGGCCATCCTCAATATGGCGCGATGTTGCCGCGGCCTGAAACCTGTTAGCCATTAGAAAGGGGAACCAAAATGAAGAGAGCAATTGCCGTTGTTGTGGGTACGATCCTTTTTGGCCTGATGCTTACAGGCTGTGTAACCACGCAGTCCGGGCAGTCTGGACAACCAAAAGTGACAATCAACACGACAGATATGGGGAAGATTAAGTCCGCGATTATCAATGAATTTAAGAAGCTGAACTATAAAGTAGTATCCGAAAGTGACGATATCATTAAACTTGAAGGAAGGAGGCTGGGTTATACCGGGGCAAACCTCATGCATGCCATATTCAAAATGGAAAACACCGGTGATTCAACAGCAGTGCTCGCACAGGCTTTTCTCAAGTCGGATGCCGGATTCGGGCGGCAGACATATTCTGAAGAGATAACATACAGCAATAGCGGGGCACAATTGGTGCAAATACTGAAACGTGTAAAGGCCCAGGTTGAATCGAAATAACGCGCTAGCGTTAAAAAGAGTAAAGGGGTAAAGAGAGAAGAGCAAAAAAAAGAGCCGCCCACCGCCTTTTCCCACCGTAGTAATCCCTCCATGGCATGACGGAGGATGGGCGCCGGTTTGGGCCTCAAGAAAGGAGGAAGAGGAATCATGAAAAACATAATTTATACTTTCGTTTTATGTTTATTGATACAGGGCCCTGTGTCAGCGGGAACAACAATGAAGCTTGTCCCTGAAGTTCTTAAGGGGCAGAAAATAGTCACCCAGGAGAATTCTGAAGCTGTAATTTCACATAAAAAAAAATCGAGCGTAGCCCTTCGCCCACCGCCGGATGGATATTCATTGAAAGCTCGTCCCATGATTTATGTCAGCGTGTACGGCGCTGATAAATCATACGATTTTTCAACTGAAGATATTCAGGTCTTTGTAGATGGCAACCCCCATCAGGTATTGACGTATGATGCCTTTGTAGAAGTAATAAAACAACGTAAAGAGAATGAACTTAAGGCATTAAAAACGAGATACGACATCCTGGCCATGAATGCCGCACAGGGGGCCTATACAAGCGCTAAGGACCCGGAGGTTTTTGCTCCGGGCCTGGGCAGTACTAATGTTGCTAGTCCTGGTGCGCGAGCCCAGAAAGAACAAACCAGTTCCGTATATAATGTCCATTCTGTAGCACGAAGTCAAAATCAATTTGACGCTGAGAAACAGGCACGAACGAGTGCTATTGAAGAGGGAACCGCAAAACAATTAGCTTTTGCTGATGCAGCCATGCTCAAAAAAACAACGGTCTTACCGAACGAGTGGCATCGCGGATACGCTGCTGTGGAAAAAATGCCTGATCCAGCTCAACCTCATGAAGTAAAAATAATAGTTACAGTTGCTGGCGAAAAGCATGAGTTTTTGTTTAATCATTTAAAGACTCAAGAGTAGTCCAACGCACAACGAGGCTGTCGAAAAATCATTTTTTATGGAGATATACTCCCGTGGTGTGACAGCCAAAAAATATATTTTACCCTGCTCTCAATCAATTATTTTACTCTCGATCCATAACATAGATCGATACGGCTTCCGGAACCAGGTCATCAAGAATATTTATTTCATGCACTTTACCGATGGTAAAGATTTTCATTGATTATTTAGTTTAAATAGACTAAAAACAACAGAATATGTTTTAAACGGCCTGTAAGATAATTAATCGATAAGGGTTGTTTGGTGCCGGGAGCCTCCTGGTTAAGACAGATGGTAATACACCTTCTCCTTAACAGGAGGCTCCTTTTTTTATATTCAGTAGAGGCAAGGCATGATCTGTATCTACAGTAGATAAAGATCATTCAGTGCCTCGAACATTTTTGCCCGGGCATTTTCAAGCTCTGCTATGAGAAGATCTGCCTGCTCTTTTTCTCCTTTATTTACAGCATCAACCGCATTCTGAGCAATGGAGTGGACTTTTTCATGATGACGGCTTACATCCTTAAAAAGGGGGATGTCCTTCAGTTTTTGTCCATCCGGCCCATCGTACCACCTGCCAAAATCACATGCATGGTGGTTGTTGACCTCTTCAGGTTTTAATGACTGATTTCCGTGCAGCAAGGCCTCAAACCCGGACCTCCATTTGAGATGCGCGCCTTTTGCTGTTCCTATATCAAAACGAGAGGCAGGAAGTTTAAATCGTTCCATAATACCTGACAGTCGTTTTACTATCTTCTGTAAATCCTGAGAGCTTATATCAACCTGTGAGCTGGATGCCTTCATTTCATCGGAGGATTGGTGAACACCCGCAATCTCGCTTGAGATATCACTGGCTACTATATAGCTTTGAGCAACATTATCATTTACATTTTGTATACCTTCGGAGGCCTGGGCAATATTATTTGCGATTTCCTGGGTGGACACGGACTGCTCTTCAACAGCGTTTGCAATAGCCGTTACAATTTCACTGACTTCGGCATTTATTTCCGAAATCTCTTTTATCCTGCTGATTGTCTCTTTTGTTGAATACTGGATACCGCCTATCTTTTCCTTTATTTCCCTGGTGGCGATTGCTGTCTGTTTTGCAAGCTCTTTTATTTCATTTGCCACTACCGCAAAGCCTTTTCCTGCTTCGCCAGCCCTTGCTGCCTCAATTGTGGCATTGAGCGCTAAAAGGTTTGTTTGTTCCGAGATATCATTAATCACTTCAGTAACCTTATTGATGTCTTCCGCTGCTTTACCTAACTGGTCAACCTTTTCCGATGTATCCTGAGTCCGGGCTACAGCGTTATCGGTTATAATACGCGCCTTTTCCGTGTTTCGCGCTATCTCATTTATGGTTGCGCTCATTTCTTCTGCCGCGGCGGAGACCATATTAACATTAGTGGCGGTCTGCTCGCTTTCAGTGGTTACCATCTCCATATTATAGCTCATTAATTCTCCTGCCGCAGCTACTGTACCGGCACGTATGGAAGTTGTCTCCGCTCCCTGTTTCATATGCTCTGAAATTGAACTCAGGTTGGATGATGAGGCGCTTAATGTATATGATCCATTATTTATTTCCCTGAACATTCTTCCCAGATTAGTTACCACGTTATTCAGTGCAATGGACAGAAAACCTACTTCATCTTTCTGTTTTATGGGTAGTTTATTCGTAAAATCACCCTGTGACATCTGCTCCGCAAAGGCCGTGGCCTGTGCTATAGGCCTGGAGATGGTTGAAGCAATTATTAACGCAAGTAAAAAAACTGCTATAATTGCAATTATCGATATAACAGCTACATTACGGCGCACTTTCCGGATATTTTTAATCATTGTTTCATCAGTAATCCTGTTTCTTACTGATTCGCGGATGTTATTCAGTTTATCCCTGACCTGCTCCATGGCAGGGATTGTTTTTTGATAAAGTATTTCTCTGGCGGTATTTAATCCTTCTTCTCTTTGAGGATAGTTTTCTAAAAGTTTATTGATTTCAATTACAGACGCATGCAATTCAAGGTGGGATGATTCTACCTCTTTAAAAAAGTTTGCAAGATCAGGATATGTAGTTTTTTTAATGGAACCAATGCCGCTGTAGGCGAGAATAGATACAACTAACAGTAATAAAAGAACGATGCTGAATCCCAAAAATAGCTTGTCGCGTAATTTAATATTTCTCCAGAACAATTCCTGCCTCCTCCCAAAGGCGCATCAAATAATAAGATGATTTTCTGAAATATTGCTAAGCGTTTATGGGTTGCCAGCGCAAGCAATACAATAAACAAACTTAATTATTCAATATCTATGCCAAAAAGAGGCGCTTTTTTAAAAATACGGTTCGTTCTCATTTACTGCTATACTTATTAATTTACTGTCTTAATTATTTTTATATTTTGTGCGTGAGAAATTATGTCAAAAAATTGGCATTCTGGTGGGTAATCAACATGTTGAATTATTACAATTTAATAAGCCCCTCTGCAAGTTCTTCAACAGCATCGCGCTTAAGTATCCTGATTTTCCGGCCGCCGGATCCAATGATCCCCTGCTCAGTCATTTTGGTGAGGATCCGGGATAGGGTTTCGGGGATTGTGCCCAAAAGGCTTGCAAGCTGTCCTTTGGTTATGTTCAGCTCAAGTTCATGTGAATTCTGCTTTTGTTCACTCAGATAAAGGAGATGTCTGGCAAGCCGGCCCGGGACTTCCCTGAGTGAGAGATCATCGATCATTAAAGTAAACCTGCGAAGCCTAATGGAAAGGACCGCGAGCATATTTAGCGCGATGGACGGATTTTTTTCAATAAGCCTGATTAGTGAATCCCTCGGGAAAAACAGTATACCGCTTTTTTCCATGGCATCGGCACTTGCCGGATATTTTTTACCGGCAAACACAGGGACCTCGCCAAAAACCTCTCCCGATTCGAATATATGAAGTATCTGTTCTCTTCCTTCAGATGACAGTTTAAAAATTTTAACTCTTCCGCTGACAACAACATAAAAACCGGTTGCCTGTTCATCCTCGGAAAAGATACTTTCACCCTTCATGTAAGATTTTTCAGCAGTTATCGTAGCCAGAGCCTCGATCTGGTCGGAAGGCAAGCCCCTGAAAAGAGATAGCGATGCTATCTGATCAGTTAATGTATCTCTACCCATTCACCAGCCTTACCAGAACATTTTCAGGATAATAATCAATAATGTTAAGACATCCGTAGTCCTGCTGTATATTAAAAAGGTTATTTATATCCATTCCAAGGGCGTCACACAGTATGGTCCTGTTTACACCGCCGTGCGCAACAATAAGGATGTTTTTACCCTCCTTTTCACTGATTATTTTTTTAAGACATGCCATGACTCTTTTTGACACGTCATTCATATTCTCACCATTACCCGGAGGCCTGTATCCTGCAATGTCGCTAAAACGCCTGTCCAGTTCGCCGGGATAAACATTTTCAATCTCTTCAGGGGACATACCTTCCCAGCCACCAAAAAATATCTCTTTCATCTCAGGTCTGGAGATGACCGGAATATTATGGTACTGCCCTATGATTCTTGCTCCTTTTTCGGTCCTTGTCAGCCCGGTAGCATAAATAGCATTCAATTCGACTAGGCGGAGCCTTTCAGCCATTGTATTCATCTGGATCTCACCCGTCTCGGTGATATCAACATCCGTATGTCCATTGGCCATCAGCTTTTCAAATCCTGCAACCTGTCCATGTCTTACCAGGTATAATCTTGTATATTTTTCCATAGCTTTAAATAATATTGGCAAGTCCAGCATAAGTCAATGAATTTACTCTTTAATATTTAATACTAATATTGTATAAGACTGGCTGGAAATAACGCTATGGAAAAGAAAGAATGTTTCGGAATTCTGGATGAGGTGTTTCCCTGCGGGGAAGAAGGGCTGAGGGTGGTCCCTCCGGATTGTTTAAAATGCCCGGACAGGCTGCAGTGCCTTAAAACCGCTATTAACACAAAGGAAG
>JASFHE010000218.1:0-9636 GCA_050123415.1 Desulfobacteraceae bacterium
ATTATTATGTCAACGAAAAGTTAGATCTAATAATTTCAAGCAGTTATGAAATATGGATTTTCGCAGAATGACAATTATATTGAATTTTGCAAGAGGCTCCATATTTAAAAAAATATAAACCAGATGAAGACCTAATTAATATTCTTTATAACGCTGGCCTAGATACTAAAGAAGCTTTAAATCTTATAAAAATGGAACGACCATATAGAAGGGTAAGAAATTTAGTAGATAAATATTATAACACATACACAACTCAAAGATTTAGTGTTATTGATAAGCTATTTCTTGCATATAGATTAAAAAATATAACAACAATGGCCCAAAATAAATCAGGTCGCAAAAAGCTAAAACGATCTGTTGAAATATTAGTTGAACGCAGACACAAAATTGTTCACTATGGCGACTACAATTCCCATCAAAAACTAATAGCAATTGATACAGTACAAATTGTTAAAAGAATTAATGACCTTAAGTTATTCGTCAAATATATGGATGAAATAATTGAGAATAGAATGAAATAATTATCAAATCATTCAACACGACGTGCTTAATATCTTGCCGAATCGTGCTTTATAGGTTTGCAACGTTCAATCTTTTAAAAGGCTTTATTGGCAGGCATCGCACGCCTGTTAATGTATCGTTCGGCAGGAGATAATCATGAAAATAATAATTACTGACCTTACTAGATTCTCGAGGCAAGACATTGTTTGTATCGCAGGGATTAATCCAAATACGAATGAATGCATTAGGCCTTTACCTTACTTGGCTTCAGCTTATTGCCGCAGATTGAACATCCTTCCTGGTGCCATCTTGGAGGGTAATTTTGTGCCAAGATCATGTACTGGCCCTCATACCGAAGATAGAAGCTATCATGGCGAACTTACTTTTAATGGTCCATGTAGCACAGAAGAGTTTAAAGCAATCTTAAAAGCATCGGAAAGTCAAGATGTTCAAAAAGGATTTTCTATCCAAATTCCATTTGGACAAAAACATATACCTAGCAATAACCCGCCTCAAAAATCTATTGTTACTATTGCGGTTAATCCTCAAGATGTCAGCATCGTTCCTGATTCATTTAATCCTGGGAAAATAAAAATAATATTTACTGATAAATCAGGACATGAGTTCCGATATCTTTCGATAACGGATTTAGGATTTTATAATTATGCAGAGAAAAACAAGAGAGATAACTTCGCCAATCTTAACAATTTTATTCATTCCCAATCTGAAGTTTTCATTAGGGTTGGCCTGAGTCGAGAATATAAATCTCAAGACGGGAGGAACGGATTTTGGTTACAAGTAAATGGCATCTATTTATTCCCTGAATATCTTGATAAAATCAGATGTTATCTGTAATAATGTATAGATTATGAGCAACGAATTATTCACAATAGGCTACTCGCCTCATATACATGATTCATTCCTGCGTGTATTAAAAAAGCACAAAATAACTGCTGTTGCAGATGTCCGGTCTTCGCCATATAGTAAGTTCAAGCCAGAATTTAACAAAGATCAACTTGCAAAATTTCTTAGTAAACACGGAATCGTTTATGTGTTTCTAGGTGATTTATGCGGAGCACGAGTGGATGATCCATCTTGTTATGTTAATGGAAAAGTAGACTATACTCTTGTGGCTGAAAATCCTAAATTCAAGGAAGGTTTAACAAGAATAATAAATGGCATGGAGAAGTTCCGTATAGCGCTTATGTGTGCCGAAAAAGACCCAATTACATGCCATAGAACCATTTTAATTTGTCGGAACTTGACTCCCAAAGGAATTAATATTAAACATATTTTGAGTACTGGGAAAACTGAGAGTCATGAAGAAAGCGAGCAGCGGCTGCTTAAAATATTTGACCTAAACCATCCAGACATGTTTCGTAGTGAACAACAAAGATTGAATGATGCATACTTCCGACAAGGTGAAAAAATAGCCTATGAAATAGCTGAACCAACATCCGAATATAAGAGTACATAATGTCAAAAATAAACCTGTATACAATTGGATTTACAAAAAAAAACGCCAAAACATTCTTCTCAAAGCTACGTAACGCTGGCGTTACTAATCTTATCGATATTCGTTTAAACAATGTTTCGCAACTTGCCGGTTTCGCAAAAAGAGATGACCTTATCTATTTTTTAAAAGAACTTTGCGACTGTGGCTATAAACACATGCCGACTTTTGCACCAACAAAGGATATTCTTGATGCTTATAAAAAAAAGAAAATTGATTGGGATGAGTATGTACGACGTTTTAGTAAACTGATTAAAGAACGTAAAATTGAGGAACAAATAACCATTGAAGAACTAAAAAATGCTTGTTTTTTATGCAGTGAACCTACCCCGGAGCAATGTCATCGACGTTTGGTAAGTGAATATTTAAAAGATCAATTTGGTGACGTTGAAATCAAGCATCTATAGAATTTGCTGAACAACCGGCTTCAGGTGACAGCATAAAAACCACGCTGCTCCTGAGCCAAAGCGTTTTTTTAAAACTACATTCATAAAAAATGAAGAAAATGGGTACTCGAGCGTATTTCAATATGAAAAGTATTTAATGTCGCCCGCGAATTACTAAATCATATACACCAATAAATGAATGTAGGAACCCGAATAATGAAAATTAAAGTAATTTTTCTAATAGTTGTATTATGGTCAATGTTTGTTAATCCAGTATTAGGGCAGCTAATTTCCAGTGACTCAACATCCGTTCAGAATATAAAGCTGTCATTAAACCAGCAATTAACGGGGTGTTTGAGACCTTTAAGAAATATCCTCTCGTTGGACTCGGGGATCGGCATGGTCTCGCACAGGAAATAGCTTTCTACGAACAGATTATCCGTGATCCACGCTTTGCACGCGATGTGGGCAATGTCATTGTCGAATCCCTCGAGGTCTCTACCACCAACATGGCCAAAATTTGTGAAGGAGTATATTCGAACACATCCTGATGACCACACATTGTTCAATGGTGATGCCATCCTTTTTTTAGATGCTGCTACGAAATTGACTCAGTCACCACTACTTGATGATCTCTATCTAGATGAAGAATTGTGCCAGGAGTTGAGCCGGAGATTGGAGATTATGGCAGGACAAACTTTGCTACCGGACTGGTTAAGAGATATTCCTCTGGTCTTACCTTATAGGAGGGACAACTGATTGTATCATAGAAGTGATTGTATATAATTTATAAATAATAGAAAAGAAAGAATGTCCGGGAAGCAATATTTTTTTACCGCAATTCCAAATATCGGGATAGGGAATAACCTCACGCTTACCCCCTCCCACACCACCAACGACATACTGGTCCGTACAGGGCGGTTCGGCTGATCCAAAGCAAAAGCCGGCTGTGAGTACTCCCACCGATTTTGCCGGGTTTTCCGAGAATAATGACGCTACAGACATTTCGGCCACCGCCGCAATATGCCTGTAAGTACATATCCCTCCCACCATACTCATTTACCTCCTGCGACTCACAGGAGGCATCGTTCAGGCCTTCATCCTTTTGAAATAAAAGGACTACTATGCCCTCTGCTGACTCCCACTACGCGATAGTCTCCCCTTGCGGATTGATCACTCAGAATGTTCATATATTGTCGTATTCATAATTTGTGTTCCTGATCCTTTTAGATCAGGCTTATTGGAATTTGAAATACGATGAACTCCAATACCGGGGATTTTGTTTTACCGCTACTCCCTGATAATCCGGGAACTTACAAATATATCTCTATAATGGCATATTCCAAAAAATATATTGCACGTACTAAATATTGTACGATATAATGCACAAAATAAATATTTTATGAGGTGCAACATGCAAAGATTAAAAATAAGCCAGGATATCAAACCATTATCTGAAGTAAGAACTGGTATTGCAAATTTTATTAAACAAGTCCATGACACGAAAAGGCCTGTCATTATCACTCAGCATGGTAAAAGCGTTGCAGTCCTTCTGGACGCCAACGAATATGAAGCAATGCAAGAAAAACTTGAGCTTTTAACAGACATCCAGATATCCCTTAACCAGATTGAAAACGGGGAAGGAATAAATCATGAGGATGCAAAAGCAAAAGTAATGAAAAGAGTCCAAAAATGAAAATAATATGGTCACCATTAGCTATCGACAGAGCTTCTGAAATCGTTGACTATATTTCTCAAGACAAACCATCCGCAGCGGAAAAATGGATCGATACCGCATTTTCAAAGGTTGAACAGCTTAAATCTTCTCTGGAAATCGGAAGGATTGTTCCTGAAATAAAAAACGGGCAATTTAGAGAAATAATATACGGAAATTATCGCATAATATATCGTATCGAAAAGAAACAAATATCAATTCTTACAATTCGGCATGGTATGCAAATACTGCCAATAAAAGAAATTTTGGCATAACATCAAAATAAAAAAAGGAAAATTGTCATTCGGTAAAAAATCGGATCTCGTAACTACTTGAAAATATTAGCCTCGGTTTTTCGTTGGTATTATAATTTATGGTAATCAATTGTAAAACGTAGTCAGGTTTTCCTCTTAACCTTCAACTTTCATTTGGCCGGGTCGAGAAAACCGGGAAGGAGAACTTAAAATAAATGTCTGCAGTTGATGGTATTTTAAAGAACGTTTTCGGATTTGATGAATTTAAACCCGGTCAGCGACAGGTTATAGAAGCAATCACAGCCGGTAAACCGGCTGCGGCAATTTTTCCTACCGGCGCGGGAAAATCTCTTTGTTACCAGTTACCTGCTGTTATTGAGCAGGGAATGACCCTGGTGGTTTCTCCACTTCTTTCCCTGATGAAAAATCAGATAGATTTTTTAAAATCAAAGAATATAGCCGCTGCAAAACTTGACTCCGGTATGAGCGCGGAAGATTATCGTGCTACTCTTGAAGCAGCCCGCCTGGGGCAGCTCAAGATACTGATGATTGCTGTAGAACGTTTTAAAAATGAACGGTTCAGGACCCAGCTCAGGCAGATGAATATATCACTTCTTGTGGTTGACGAGGCCCACTGTATTTCTGAATGGGGACATAATTTCAGACCGGATTATCTGAAGATACCGATATATCAGAAGGAATTCGGCATTCAAAAGACTCTGCTGCTTACAGCCACGGCAACACCAAAGGTCATTGACGACATGTGTGAAAAGTTTGCCATCAGTCGTGAAAATGTTGTACAGACAGGATTTTACAGGGAAAATTTATTTTTACGCATTCGTCCTCTGGCTGAAGAAAAAAAAGACGACCTTCTTCGGAATGTACTGGCAGAAAAGCCCTTTGGCCCTACAATTGTATATGTGACCCTGCAGAAGACAGCCGAACGGATTGCCGGGATGCTTAAAGAGCATAAACTTTCTGCAGAGGCCTATCATGCAGGAATGAAAAATGAAGAGCGGGAGGCTGTTCAAAACAGTTTCATGGCAGGGGAAGTTGAAATAGTAGTAGCTACCATCGCCTTTGGAATGGGTATTGATAAAGATGATATTAGAAGAGTAATCCATTATGACCTGCCAAAATCCATAGAGAGCTACAGCCAGGAAATCGGTCGGGCAGGCAGGGATGGAAGCCCTTCTCTCTGCTGTCTTCTGGGAAATAAAAACGGCATACCGGTGCTGGAGAATTTTGTCTATGGTGACACTCCCGGTTTTGAGAATATCCGCCTGGTGCTGGATAATATCCGTCAAGCCAAAGGAAATTTGTTTGAGGTTCGGGCATACACCCTGAGCCGGGAAACAGATATCAGACTGCTGCCTTTAAAAACCCTGCTGGTTTATCTTGAGATGGCAAATATTATTTCGCCCAAATATACTTATTTTGAAAATTATTCTTTCCAGTATCTGGTGCCTGCTGAAAACATCACTGCAAATTTTGATGGTGAAAGAAAACAGTTTGTAAAAATCATACTGGATAACTCCAGGATTGCCAGAACATGGGTCAGTGTGGACATCGATAATATCGTCGCCCAATCCGGCTATGACCGGCAGCGGGTTTTGACAGCCCTGGAGTATTTTCATGAAAAAAAGTGGATTGACCTTAAACCAAAATCTGCTGTTGAGGTTTTTGAAATACAGAATTCGGAATTTGACATGACTTCAACTGCCCGGGAGATAGCGGATTTTTTTATTGAAAAGGAAAACAAGGATGTGGCGCGTCTTCATGCCATGATTAAACTTTTTGAAGCGGATCAGTGTCTGGCAAAAAGCCTGTCCGCATATTTTGGCGAAAAACTGGATGCCAGTTGTGGCAGGTGTTCGGTCTGCCTGGAGAAAAAACCAATTAAATTACAGTCATCAGAGCTGCCTTCCCTGGATCTGATGGATTTTCACTCCCTGGTGCAACCTTTGATTGATGTTGCGGGGCCTGCGGTGCCGATTGATCTGGTAACGCGCTTTTTATGCGGAGTTTCATCTCCCAGGCTGGTTGAATATAAAGCAAAACAACTGAAAGGGTTCGGCAGACTGGAAGCTTATCCATACAAGGTGGTTGAAAAATGGGCAGCAGAACACCTTTAAAGCATCTGATAGGGATCAATATCAATCACCATACCCACAGCGCTTCCCTTGAGAAGGCTGACTGACTGATCCTTTACTCTGCTTTTTGGTTTTCCCTAACAGACTTCAGACTAAAATGCTTCAGCCTGCTTTTTTAACACTGACATCCGATTTCTGACTTCTGACCTCTTTCTTTTCCCTTGCTTTTTCAGTCCATAAGTCTTAAAAAAAGATTATATTAATCCCGATATAATGATTTATTGCTTTTAATTTCTTTTCGTCTGTTTCTGGCTGTGGTGGGATTTTAAGTTTCTCTTAACAATCAAAAAGCACTAATAGTCTTCCATCTAAATTGCTACAGCCTGCATTTATTAAAAACCAGGAATTTCCTGATTCGCATATATCTGCCTTTCTATTACATATTAAGATTATATTGTTCTAAGGAATCTGGTTGATTAGTAGTTGAGTCTGAGATTTGCTCACTGTTAAATGGTAGTGTTATGGCAAGACAATCTCTTACAATACACCTTATTAAAGATCGTTATTCTGAAAATGAGAAATGTATAAGAGAAGATGCACTTCTTTCGCTGGATAATTATGTTGTTAATATTGAAGGCGCTTCGTATGCATGCCTTTATTTGCGAAAGAACAAACCCAGAGAACCGGATTGGAGTAAATTATTCCATGGCATAAAATGGTGGAAGTATGCAACAAACACTTTTTCCGGTTTATTAATAATCGATGTTTCAGAACGTCGATTTGCCATCACCTCTG
Source organism: Desulfobacteraceae bacterium (assembly GCA_050123415.1). Taxonomy (GTDB): domain Bacteria; phylum Desulfobacterota; class DSM-4660; order Desulfatiglandales; family HGW-15; genus JAAZBV01. Next base: position 7,257 of record JASFHE010000218.1, read on the forward strand.
GAGCTGGTCGGTTTCTTCTCAATCCATTCGCAATCGAAGAGAGTTTTGGATTCAAGACTGTTATCAATAGTGTTGACCCTTCCGCCATTCGTAAAATAGAAAAAAAGACCATCAATCAGAATCCAATAAATTCCATAGATCAGGTGACACGCATCAGTGGGCTTCAAGACTTTCAAGTCGACTACTATACAGATATTGTATCAAAAATAAGAGCGAAATCATCAATAGCAAAACTTGGTACAACCATTGATGGCAGAGATTCCCTGCAAATTTCGGTTGAATCTAATATTGAAGAAATTCCCGGCGCACTAAGTATATGCCTTGAAGCATATGAGTCTGATGCTTATCTAGAATATTTCCCAAACATTGATAATATTTCGGCAATTAGTGATCCGGAACTAACTGCTGCCCTGGATAATATACTCATCCAACGCTTAAACGAAGGTGATTTTAATAGCTGTTGGGCATCAATGCCGGAAATTATTCAGGATGAAAACTTCGATGTTTTTCAATTCTCCAGAAGTCGAAATGCCCGGCGCTATCATGATATAGAACTCGTAAATTGCCTTGAAAAATATACAAATAAAAACATGTCTTTCTCAAAAGTTGATTTAGAAAAGGATGAGGTGTTCATCCGAACACATGGCGATGAAATCTTTCCTCGCTGGCGTGTCTGGAAATGCATCTATTCAGAAATTAATCACGATGATCAGCTTTATATTCTTATAGATGGAAAATGGTATCGTATCAGCCAGTATTTCATACAAAAGCTGGAAGAGCAGATCGCACAAATTCCAATAGTCACATACAACCTGCCACCCTGGAAGCAACATGAAAAAGAAAACACATACTTAAAAAGCCTAAAAGGCAGTTTCGTGGTTTTAGACCAGGATTTGGTAAGGATTAAGGGACAGACTCCAATAGAATTCTGTGACTTGTTTTTACCTGAACGAACATTTATTCATGTAAAGAGATATGGTTCATCAGGTGTGCTCTCTCATCTTTTTAATCAAGGACGGGTAGCTGCAAGATTATTCTTGGAAGATCGCCAATTTCGAGAAGAAGCCCATAAGAAATTCAACAACAGTGCACCATTTCAAATTGAAGATCGTCCGGAGCCCAGGTTGTTTACTATCTCCTTTCTTATTGGTTCAAAATATGGAGACAACCAGCCACTACCTCTTTTTTCTCGTGTAGTGCTCGTTGATGTATTTAATGAACTCCGAAATTATGGTTTTAATGTCACAATGGGATTTATAAAGATTGATATGGTGTAAAGCATATAATATGCCCCTACATGAATATTTGGGTATTACATCGATAAAGATAGAGTGAATTCGAAAGCAATTTAGAAAATTACTTGGTTTGATACTAATTTTTTCACACGCACAATCGGAGTAAACTATGAAACTCAAAGATATTGAAATAGAAAAATTTCGTACAATAGACAATTTATTTGTATCAATGAAAGATATGTTAATAATGGTTGGCGAAAATAATAGTGGAAAGTCAAATATTCTCCAAGCATTAGATCTGTTTTATCAAGATTCTGTCCGTGGAATAGATGCAGAATTTTTCTGTTTTAAAGACTGCTCCTTACCAATATCTATTTCTTTAACTTATGATAGGCTTGAAGATGAAGAGAAAAACCATCCTATTCTGAAGAATTGGATATACCAGGATTCCATTAAAGTGAAAAAGATTGTTCAAAAAGAGAATGATTCTGATAAATTTAAAATGCAATTTTTGGGCTGGCAAGCAAAGCCAGTTGAAAGCCATTTTGATTTGAGTTTGTTTGATGAATACAAGTCAGATATAAAATCTATTGTAGAAGATAATAACCTTCCTGATTATTTCCGTAATGATAAAGGAGCAGTCAATCAAACCTCCTATAAGGCAGGAGTAAAGGAACACATCGAACAAGGTCTTGTTGAGATGGGAGCACCAGGTTGGTTACCAAATCCTGGTGGCTATAAAGAAGTTTTCGGAAGCCTTCTGCCAAGATTTTATCTTGTACCCGCTGTCAAAGATGCACAGGATGAATCTAAGACAACACAACAAACAGTTTTCGGAAAATTGATTAATGACCTGACAAACAGGATTGTGAGTAAAAATCCGAAGTTCGAAGAAGTAACTAAACAAATAGAGGGATTAAGAAAATATCTTAATAGAGGACCTGATGGTGAGGACAAAGAAAGATTACAGGAAATAAAGGATCTTGAATCGACATTATCCTCAATGATAAGTGAGAATTGTAGAATGTCACATTAAATAGCCTTCTCATTACTGTACAAAAAGCCGTGTAGGACAAAATAACAGAATAAAAAGCCAGGAGCAAGCATCCTTACAGGCCCTGGCTGTTTACCATAAAAAATTAATA